>NZ_LZMK01000186.1:0-92086 GCF_001665865.1 Nocardia sp. 852002-20019_SCH5090214
TCTCGGCGGCCAGTTCTCGCAGCGCGGACTCCGTGCGCGCCACGGCCACGACCGCCGCACCGGCGCGCGCGAACGCCACCGCGATGCCCCGGCCCAGGCCGCGGCTGCCACCGACGACCATCGTGCGGCGGGACGCGTTCATGACGCCACCGCCACTGCCTGCACGGAAGCGGCGTTCGCTCGCTCCAGGCTCTTGACGACTCCCTCGTCCCACCCGGGCGCGATCGCCCCGGACATCGGGTCGGGGAAGATCTCTTCCCGGCCGTCCGCGAGACCGGACAGGATGGCGCGGGCCACCGCCGCGGGCTCGGCTTTGGGAATGTCCCATCCGCGGATCATGTCGGTATCCACCGGTCCGGGCAGTACGGCGTGCACGCCGACGCCGTGCGCGGCCGAAAGGAACCGCAGCGACTGCGTCATCGAGAAGGCGGCGGCCTTGGAGATGGCGTACGCAGGGGTGACCGGCACGGTCGCCAGCGCGGCCAGCGAGAGCACGTTCACGACGGCCCCGCCGGCTTCGCGCAATCGCGGGAGGAAGGCGTCGGTGACCCGATACGTGCCGAACAGATTGACCGCCAGATGAGCCTCGATGGCGGCCGCGTCGGTCAGGTCGTCCGGCGTGGAGACACCTGCGTTGTTCACCAGGACGTCGAGCGAGCCGACCAGGTCGGCGGCGGCGCGGATCTGCTCGGGATCGGTGATGTCGAGCCGCACCGGAGTGATCCGCGGGTCCGGATGCTCGACCGGACGGCGGGCGGCGGCGTACACCCGGTCCGCACCGCGGTGCAGTGCCTCGTCGACGAGTGCGCGCCCGAGACCGCGCCCGGCGCCGGTGACGAGTACCGCCTTGCCGGCCAGAGTGGTTGGGACGGACATGGTTTGCTCCTGTTCGGTGTCTGCGATGTGTCCACCTGTGTGACGCACGCCGGCCCGTTCCGTCATCGGTGACGTCGGCGCGTCACCGCGGACAGCATGAGCGGTTCGGAGCCGGGATTGAGCAGCCGTCGCACCGGCACGGCGGCGGGCGCGAGGACCGCTCCGGCGTCGAATCGGGCCCGCCGGCCACTGCGGCATTCCAGCTCGAGTTCGCCGCTGGTCACCACGACGAGGGCGTCGGCCCAGTCGGCGGCGAGGTAATCGAGTGCCTCCCCCGGCCGCAGGACCACGCTCCAGCGCCGCACGCGCCGAGAGTCCATCAGCTCTGGGACGGCAGGGCGGACGGCAACGCGAACGCGGCGAACAGCTCCGGCTGGTGGAACAGCGCGATCTCGGCCAGCGAATCGCCGTCGACGGTCAGCACCCCGATGGCGAAGGCATCGAATGCGTTCGCGCCCGGTTCGCGCCAGTACAGTCCGAACGCCGGTTGCCGGTTGGCGCCCGTGGGCAGGAGCCGCCAGCCGCTGCCCATCTCGCCGAACACGTGGTCGGTGAGAAATGCGCCGATGTCGCGGCGACCGGCGAACCAGACCGTGCCCGGCGGCATGATCAGCGCGGCGTCCTCGCGCAGCAGGGCGACGAGTGCGGCCGGATCGGCGCTCTCCCACGCGGTGATCAGCTTCGCCAGCGCCCGGCGTTCGGATGCGGTCGAGGCGGGAGGCCACCGATCCCGTTGTGCGGGAAGATGTTCCGACAGGGTGGCATGGGCCCGTTGCAGCGCGCTGTTGACCGCCGCGCGGCTGACTCCCAGTGCGGCGGCGGTGTCGGCAACCGACCAGTCCAGCGTGTCCCGCAGGATCAGAACGGCGCGCTGGCGCGCGGGCAGCCGCTGGATCGCGGCCAGGAACGCCAGCTCGATCGTCTCCCGCGCGGTGACGACCGCTTCCGGTTCCTCCCCCGGGGCGCCGCCTACGTTCAGCAGCCGATCGGGATAGGGCTGCAGCCACGGCACGTCCACCGAGGCCAGCTCGTAGCGATGCGGGTCCGCCGGGCCGGCCAGATCCACCGGCCACGCCCGTGCCTTGCGCCTTCTCAGCGCGTCCAGGCAGGTATGGGTCGCGATCCCGTACACCCAGGCCCGCAGCGGAGCGCGGCCCGCGTAGGAGTCCAGCCGCGACCATGCCCGCAACAGGGTCTCCTGCACGGCGTCCTCGGCATCTTCGACCGAGCCGAGCATGCGGTAACAATGCACCTGCAGCTCGTGCCGCAAAGGCTCGACCAGATGCGCGAACGCGGCCTGGTCGCCCTCGCGCGCTGCCTCCACCTTCCGATCCATACCTGTATGACGCATCCGGGCCCCATCGGTCATCGGTCTGCCGAAAACAATAGTAGACAGTTTTTCAAAAGTGTTTACTGCCGTGCATGCGAAACAGACACAGCGGCAATCCCTTCGCGGAGTCGCCCGCCGACATCGCCGCCGCACTCACCGATCTGTCCGTGCCGGCATTGCTGCTGTCGTGCATCCACACGGCCCCTCAGGACCGGCGTCGCGCGATTCTGGACGGACCGCTGCGGCCCGCCGGGTCGATGCTCAACGAATTCCAGGGCTTCATGTCGGACTCGACGCCGCGATCGTGATCAGCGCCGTGGGACAACTCAATCGGCCGTTCGTTCCCGATGTGCGGGCAGATGGTTTCGCTTCCTCGTCTTCTGGGGCGGATGCGATACCGGACTCGCCGCCGCCGAGGTGGGCCCGGCATGGGAACCCCAGCACCGATCCGTCAGCGCCGTCAACGATGTCGTGCGCACTATGTTCACGCAGTGGATCACCGACCAGGTCGGCGACGACCCGGACCTGCTGGCCGCCGTGGTTCCCGATTACCCGCCCACCGGCAAACGCGCCTTGCAGGACAACGGCAGCTGGCTGCGCACGCTGCGCCGCGACCATGTGCATCTGGTGCGCGCCGGCGCGCAGCGCCTCACCGAGGACGGAATCGTCGACAGCACAGGCACATTCCATCGCGCGGATGTGATCGTCTGGGCAACCGGCTTCCGGCCCAACGACTTTCTCACACCGCTGCGGGTCACCGGGCGCGACCTGCACCGGTTCTGGGGCAAACGCCCCCGCGCCCACCTCGGCGTCACCGTCCCCGGGTTTCCGAACTTCTTCCTGCTCTACGGTCCCGGCACCAATCTCGCCAGCGGTGGCAGCATCATCTTCGCCGCCGAATGCGCGGTGCGCCTGATCATGTGCTGTCTGCGCTTGCTCACCACGAGCGATGGTCGCCGCATCGAGGTCCGCGCCGAGGCCTTCGACGCCTACACCGCCGAGGCCCGAGAGGAGATGTCGCGCAAGGTCTGGGCATCGCCGCATATCACACACAACTACTACCGCAACGACGCGGGCGAGGTCACCGGGCTCAATCCGTTCCGCCTCGTCGACTACTGGAGATGGACCAGCGCACCGGACCCGGGCGAGTACGAAATCGGTTGAGCCGGGACACCACTCGGACGCATGACCAGGTGCGGGACGTGTGATCAGCGAGATGTGAGCGACAGCGCATTGTGTGCGACGCCTCAGCGCGCGAGGGGCGACTTCCGGTTTAGCCGTGGCCGATACCGGTCATTCTGCACACGACGTTCTCGGCTCTATACGCAGGGTCGGCTCGCTGTGTGTCGGTATGAAGAGGTCACGCCATCCATGGCTCCCACCCCCACTGGCCGCAACGACAACGATCCAACCGCCCACGTCGCGGTGCGGAATGCGTTGTCGCAGGCCTTCGAATTGGTCGACGCGATGCTCCGGTCCGAATGCGCGGACCCGGAATACCCGAGCGCCGGCGCGATATCCAGCACGCCACACCGCGTGCACGGCGGTCGCGGTAGCGGCCTCGCCGCGCTCCCCCGTGGTGCCGCCCTGCTCCAGCGCGTCGAGCGGGCGGTGCAGCGTTGCATCGGTCACACCCAGTCGCGCAGCATCGTCGCTCTGACCGGATCGGCGGAGCGGGTGCCGGACGCGGTGGCCGACCATGTCGAAGCCGTAATCGCCGATACCGTCGCCGCTGTCGTCGCGCACGCGGACGTCGCGGCAGTCGTCGTCACCGTCACCGTGGCCGACGCGCTCACCGTCACCATCGACACCTTGGACACCACCGGTACCACGACGGCCGACATACTTCCGGCGGCCACGGTGGCGACCGTGCACGCGCGGGCTCACGACGTCGGCGGCTGCTGCCGAGTGTTCCCCGGTGGCCGGGTCTCCTGGACGGCACCGCTGCCGCCGCCCGGCAAGGACTCCACCACCTATCCGAACATGTTCTGACGCAGCGCGATTCGCGCGGTGGGTCAGGGCGGCGGCTGCTGCCGGGTGATCGTGTCGCGCAGATGGTCGCGTTCGACGGTCAGTGCGGTGTTGTGCGCACGCAGGGCGCTGTTGTCGTCCTCGAGGTCGAGAATCCGCGCGATGGCCGACAGATGGATGCCCTGGCGGGTGAGAGCGGTGATGCGCTGCAGCCGGGCCAGGTCGTCGCCGCTGTAGCGCCGGGTTCCGCCCGCGCTGCGCGCAGGGGTGATCAGGCCGTGCTGCTCGTAGAGGCGCAGGGTGTGGATTTCGATACCGGTGAGCTCGGCAGCCACCGAGATCGGATACACCGCCTGGCCTGAACCCGGCAGATGTCCCTCGCGCCGATCCGCACCCATCCTGCTCCCTTCTCCGTGCGGCAACCAGTTTATCTCTCACCATTCCTTGCACTCTCCTTGCCAGAGTGCTAAATAAATCTGTGTCAGGTAACAGAGGTTATCTGAGGTTCCTTCGAGTGATATAAGGAGTGAACTGGAGGTGGCGACCATGCTGATGCGCACCGATCCGTTTCGTGATTCCGACCGTCGGACGCAGCAGGTGTTCGGCACGCAGGCTCGACCGGTAGCGATGCCGATGGACGCCTGGCGCGAGGGCGACGAGTTCGTGGTGGAGTTCGATCTCCCCGGCGTCGACCCCGATTCGCTGGATGTGGATATCGAACGCAATGTGGTCACGGTGCGGGCGTCGCGCCCGGAACTGGACGCGGGCAGGTCGACGATCGCGGCCGAACGCGTCCGCGGGGTGTTCCGGCGCCAGGTGATGCTGGGTGACAGCCTCGACACCGATCACATTCGCGCCGACTACCGCGACGGCGTGCTCCGAATGCGAATCCCGGTGGCGGACAAGGCCAAACCACGCAAGATCAACGTCGACCGGGTCGCCGGCGACCGGCAGGCGATCACGGTCTGAGCCCGCATCGATCAGTCCTGGACTCCGCACGCCGATGACGACTACGACTGCCTCGCCTGCCGACCACACTCGCGACCTCGAGCCGGATGCGGTCGTGCACTGGCCCGACCCCAGCCCACTGCAGTCGTGGTGGGACACCGTCATGCGTCCCGCCCGCCGCGCCTTCGACCCCACGGAGAGGAGGGAGTTCTCGTGCCGATAATGCTCGCGCTGACCGGTGGCGCCGGCATCGCCGCAGCCGTGGCCATCGCGTACGCCACCGTCGCGGCGACCTACTGGTGGGAGATGCGCACCTCCCGGCCCGACTCCGGCGCCGGCCCGGCGGCCGACATCGACGGTGACAACCGGCGCGGACGTTCGCGCACCCGATCGGGTCTGCCCGCCGCAGCGCACCGATCGGGTGGCGCGTAATCCGTCGGATCCGCTGCTCCGATGGCTATGCTCGGTTCGACTGTGGCATCGGCGGGTTCGGGGCGGTCGCCGGCGCCGCGACAACCGCGAGTGACCGAGGAGCCCCGGTGACCGTCATCCACAACCTGCCCGCGCACGTGCTGTTCGTTCATTTCATCGTGATCCTGGTGCCGTTGACCGCGATCCTGGAAATCGTGTGCGCGCTGTGGCCGGCCGCGCGCCGCGGCCATCTGGTGTGGCTGACGCTGACACTCGCGGTGATCGTCATGGTCCTGACGCCGATCACCATTCACGCCGGCCAATGGCTGTACAACCTGCGCCGCAATCCCGAGGAGATCCTGCGCGAACACGCCGAACGCGGTGAGACGATGCTCTACTTCGCCATCGCCCTGCTGGTCGTCGCGGTGGCATTGGCCGGGCTTCACCTCGCCGAACGCCGCGGCGCCGATCTCCGCACCCTGATCACGGTGACCGTCGCCGTCTTCGCCGTGGTCGTCGCCGTCGCCTCGATCGTGCAGACCTACCGGGTCGGCGATGCCGGATCGCAATCGGTCTGGGGCGACGAGATCGCACGTCTGCAGAAGAACCGCGGCGACTGACCGACACCGCTTCGGCACAGCTGCCGCCGGAGCGATCAGCTACCCGGGGACGCCAGCATTCGTGCGCGGCGGGTGAGGGTCGCGCCGATGCCGTCCGCGGCCGCCCGCACCGATGCGACGTGACTTTCCGGGTGGAATCGGTGTGACGCGCCGGCGATGCTGATGGCCGCGACCACGGTGTCGGCCTCACGCACCGGCGCCGCCACACACACCAAACCCGGTGCCGATTCCTCGAATTCGTAGGCCACGCCCTCGGCGGCGATCCGGTCGAGTTGCGTGCGCAACGTGCCGGGCAGCACGATCGTGCGTGGAGTGTGGGCGGGCAGCGGGCCGCTCAGCACGCGGTCGCGCAGTGACCGATCCGCATGAGCGAGCAGCGTTTTCCCGATCGCCGTGCAGTGCACCGGCATTCGGCCTCCGATCCGCGACGGCGCACTCGCCTGGCGCCGCCCGCCGATCTTGGTCAGATACACCACGTCCGTACCGTCGAGGACGCCCAGATGCACGGTCTCGTGGATGCGGGCGTTCAGTTCCTCGAGGAACGGGATCGCGACCTCGAGCAAACTCCGCTCCACGGAGGCGCGCATTCCGAGTTCGAACAGGTGGCCGCCGAGGCGATAGCCGCTCTCGGTCCGTTCCAGCAGCCGGACGGTGACCATATCCGCGAGGACCCGGTGCAGGGTCCCCTTCGGCATCCCGGTGCGCCGGCCGATCTCGGCCAGACTCAGGACGCCGTCGTCGATCGAGAACGATTCGAGCACGGCCATCACCTTGCCCAGCACGGTCGACCCGTCGACCGGCCGTGCGCCGATCCTCGCCGACTCCGCCGTACTCACCCGGCCGAGCTTACCCGGGGTTCCGCTCAGTGGAACGAAATGCTGGTGCGGCACTGCGCTCCGCCGCGACAGTGAAGGCTCCCCGTTCACCTACTACGCCAGGACCTTGGATGCCGACCTCACGACTCGACGACCGAACCACCGCGGCGACGACCGCCGCGGCACAACGGCTCAGCACCGCGGCGCGAACCGCCATCCCCTGCCGCCCCGTGCGCGACCTGATCGGGACCGACGACGTGACCGCCGCCTACGCGGTGCAGGCGCAGTCGACCGCCGAACGGGTCGCGGCGGGGGCCACGATCGTCGGCCGCAAGATCGGGCTGACCTCACCGGCGGTGCAGCAGCAACTCGGTGTCGACCAACCCGATTTCGGTGTCCTGTTCGACGACATGCGCTTCCGGCAGGACACGCCCATTCCCGCGAGCCGTCTGCTGCAACCGAAGGCCGAAGCCGAGGTCGCGTTCGTGCTCGCTCACGACCTCGCCGACGGTCCACTCGACGACGACCAGGTGCGCGCCGCGGTCGACTACGCCGCGGCCGCGCTGGAAATCGTCGACAGCCGAATTGCCGACTGGGATATCACCTTCGGCGATACCGTCGCCGACAACGGTTCCAGCGGACTGTTCGTCCTCGGATCGCAGCGCCGCACCCTCGACGAGTTCGAACCCGTATCGGCACGGATGACCATGTCCATCGACGGCGTCGAGGTGTCCACCGGGACCGGAGCGGCCTGCCTCGGCGACCCGCTGCACGCGCTGGCATGGCTGGCGCGCACCGCCCGCGAATTCGGCGAACCGCTGCGTGCGGGCCAGGTGATCCTGTCCGGCGCGCTCGGCCCGATGGTCCCGATCACCGCCCCCGCAACCGTCACGGCCGAGATCTCCGGGCTCGGCTCGGTGACCGCCGTCTTCATCGAGGAGTGACAACCATGAGCGACGAACGTGGCGCCGTCAAGGTGGCCGTCATCGGATCGGGCAATATCGGCACCGATCTGATGATCAAGGTCATCCGGCATTCGACCGTGCTGGAAATGGGCGCGATGGTCGGCATCGATCCGGAATCCGACGGTCTCGCCCGGGCCCGGCGGCTGGGCGTGCCCACCACCTCCGAAGGTGTGCAGGGGCTGTTGCGATTGCCGAACTTCGACGAGATCGAGGTGATCTTCGACGCGACCTCGGCCAAGGCGCACGCGGCCCACGCGGCGGTCCTCGAGCCGCTCGGTAAACGCCTCGTCGATCTCACTCCGGCCGCGCTGGGGCCCTTCGTCGTCCCGGCGGTGAATCTGGACGAACACCGGCACGCGACCGACGTCAACATGGTCACCTGCGGCGGGCAGGCCACCATCCCGATCGTCGCCGCCGTCTCGCGCGTCGCACCGGTCGCCTACGCCGAGATCGTCGCGTCGATCGCCTCGAAGTCCGCCGGCCCGGGGACGCGGGCCAATATCGACGAGTTCACCGAGACCACCGCGCACGCGGTGGAGACCGTGGGCGGGGCCCGCCGGGGCAAGGCGATCATCATCCTCAATCCGGCCGAACCGCCGATGATCATGCGTGACACCGTGCTCTGTCTGACCACGGCGCCGGACGCCGCTACGCAGGAGGCGATTCGCGCATCGATCGAGCAGATGATCGCGCGGGTCGCCACCTATGTGCCGGGCTACCGGCTCAAACAGCAGATCCAGATCACCCCGATACCGGCGGACCAGCCGGTGCACACCCTGCAGCACGCCGACGGCGGTCCGGCGCCGACGCACCAGGTGAGCGTCTTCCTGGAAGTGGAGGGTGCGGCGCACTATCTGCCCGCCTACGCGGGAAATCTCGACATCATGACCTCCGCGGCGATGCGCTATGCCGAATCGGTCGCCGACACGATCGCCGCCCCGGCAGAACAGGGAGCCTCGCGATGACCACGCAACTGTTCATCCAAGACGTCACGCTCCGCGACGGTATGCACGCCGTACGCCACCGCATCACTCCCGACGACGTCGGCGCCATCGTGGCGGCGCTGGACGCGGCGGGAGTCGACGCCGTCGAGGTCGCCCACGGGGACGGGCTCGCCGGCGGCAGCCTGAACTACGGCCCGGGCAGCAATACCGACTGGGAGTGGATCGAGGCCGCGGCCGCCAAGCTCACCCACGCCCGGCTGACGACCCTGCTGCTGCCCGGCATCGGCACCATCGACCACCTCGAGCAGGCCTACCGGCTCGGCGTCCGCTCGGTCCGCGTCGCCACCCACTGCACCGAGGCCGACGTCTCCGCCCAGCACATCGGCAAGGCCCGCGAACTCGGCATGGACGTCTCCGGGTTCCTGATGATGTCGCATATGGCCGAACCCGAGCAGCTCGCCGAACAGGCCAAGCTGATGGAAACCTATGGCGCACAGTGCGTTTACGTGACCGACTCCGGCGGCCGGTTGACCCTGAACGGCGTGCGCGACCGTGTGCGCGCCTATCGCCGCGTCCTCGATCCGGCTACCGAGATCGGCATCCACGCGCACGAGAATCTCTCGCTGTCGGTCGCCAATTCCGTTGTCGCCGTGGAGGAAGGCGTCACCCGCGTGGACGCCTCGCTCGCCGGGCACGGCGCGGGCGCGGGCAACTGCCCGATCGAACCGTTCGTCGCCGTCGCCGACCTGTACGGCTGGAAGCACAACTGCGATCTGTTCGCCCTCCAGGACGCCGCCGACGATCTGGTGCGGCCGTTGCAGGATCGCCCGGTGCGGGTGGACCGCGAAACGCTCACCCTGGGATATGCCGGTGTGTATTCATCGTTCCTGCGCCACGCCGAGGCCGCGGCGCAGCGCTACGGATTGGACGCGCGCACCATCCTGCTCGAGGTCGGCCGGCGCGGACTGGTCGGCGGTCAGGAAGATCTCATCGTCGACATCGCACTGGATCTCGTGGGCGAAACCAGCGCCGCGACCGCCTGAAAGGTATCAATTCGCCGGCACCACAACACTTTCGGCCTCGAGGACAAATTCCTGCGGTTCCGGCATGACAGTGGGCTGGTCCGGCTCGGCCGGCCGGCGGGAGGGCAACAGGGCGCCGGCGGCGGTCGCGGTCGCCGCCGAGGTGAGCGCGGTGGCCCAGCCCACCGGCCCGAGGGGACGGCAACCGAAATACGTCGACAGTCCGGGTGTCATGACGACCGTGCCCAGGAAGGCCGCACTACCGGCCGCGGTGAGCCACACCTGCGGGCTGTGACGCGCGGCCAGAACGGTCTGCCCGAGCTGTGTGCCCACCAGCGCGACCAGGGCGACGGTCGCCGCCCGGCGCTCGGTACCGGTCCAGCGGGCGATCGACCACGCCACGGTGGAGGCGGCCGCGGTGGTGGAGCCGCGGATCACGATCGTGCGACGCAGATCCGCCGCGATATCGGTGCGCGGCCGGGAGGCGAGCTGTTCGGCGAGCAGATCGGCGCGCTCCTGGTGGCCGGTCGGCTCCTCGTCGCCGGACCGCTCGGTCGACAGTGCGACGGCCATCGCCGGGAACATGTCGGTGAGCATGTTGACCAGCAGGAATTGCCTGGTGCCCAACGGTGCCCGGCCCGCGAGCGCGGTGCCGAGGACCGTGAACGCGACCTCACCGGCGTTGCCGCCGACCAGGATGCCGACCGCATCGCTGACGCGCCGCCACATGCCGCGGCCCTCGATCAGCGCATGCAGCAGTACCAGCGGGTCGGGATCGGTCAGCACCAGATCGGCGGCATTGCGGGCGGCGGTCGACCCCTGCGCGGTGAGTCCGATGCCGACGTCGGCGGTGCGGATCGCGGCCGCGTCGTTGCCGCCGTCCCCGGCCATGGCGACCACCTCGCCGCGTCGCTGCAGGGTGGTGACGATGCGAACCTTCTGCTGCGGGCTGACGCGGGCGAAGACACTGCTGCGCGCGATGAGCTCCGACTGGGCGGCATCGTCGAGATCGGCCAGATCGCTCCCCGTCACCACCGGCTCGGCGTCGATGCCGAGATCGGCGGCGATGGCGGAGGCGGTGACGGGATGGTCGCCGGTGATCATCCGCACGCGAATGTCGTTGCGCTGCAACGCGCCGACGAGCGGACGCGCCTGCGGACGCGCGGTGTCGGCGAGCCCGATGAAGCCGAGCAGGGTGAGTTTCTCGACCGCGCTCACCACATCACCCGGTGCCGCGGACAGATCCCGCCGGGCGACGACCAGCACCCGCAGCCCGCGCTCGGCCATGCGATTGATCATGCGGTCGGCGGCGCGGCGATGGGCGGCGGACATCGGTTCGTCGCGATCGTCACCCTCGTGCCGGGTCCGGATCGCGGTGCAGCGGGCGAGCACGATTTCCGGGGCCCCCTTCACGATCAGCCGCCAGCGCCGCCGCCGCGTCTGCCCCAGCGTCGCGGCGTATCCGCGATTCGATTCGAAGGGCAGTTCCTCGATCGTGTCCCAGCGTTCGTCCGAGTCGAGCTGCTCGGCGGCGTCGAGCACCGCCTGATCGGTGGCGTGCACGATCGGGCCCTCGGCAGGATCGGGGCAGGCGTGGGCCGCGGCCCGCAGCAACAGGCGGGCACGCGGGTCGTCGTCCTCCGGCGACCACTGATGATCGAGGTCGGCCAGGGTGGTCAGCCGCAGGCGGCCGAAGGTGAGCGTTCCGGTCTTGTCGAAGCAGATGGTGTTCACCCGGCCCAGGGCCTCCACCGTCCGGCTGGCCCGAACCAGCAGGCCGTGACGCGACAGTCGCCGGGCGACGGCCAGCTGCGCCACCGTGGCGACGAGCGGAAGTCCTTCCGGCACGGCGGCCGTCGCGACCGCGACCCCGTCGGCGATGGCCGCGCGAATACGCTGTCCCCGCAACCATCCCAGCGCCGTGACCAGGGAACCGCCGCCGAGTGTCAGCGGCAGCGCCTGATCGCTGAGCGCACGCAGCTGCGCCTGCACTCCGCCCAGGCGAGGCGGCACGGCGACGGCGGCGGCGCGGTTGGTTTCGGTATCGCACCCGACCGCGACGACCACCGCCACCGCGGCGCCGTTGACGATCGTGCTGGCCTCGTACACCATGCAGCGCCGCTGGTTGAGGTCCGCTCCGGGAGTGGCGGGGCTGTCCTTGGGCACCGTGACCGATTCCCCGGTCAGCGCCGATTCGTCGACCTCCAGGTCCTCGGCTCGCAGCAGCCGTGCATCCGCCGGAACGACATCGCCGGTGCGCAGTGCGATCACGTCGCCGACCGCCAGCGCCGTCCCGGGCACCGATTCGCTCGGCGGCTCGGGATCGTGGTCGAGCGCGGCGCGATCGACGCGGCGCCCGGTGATGCGCTCGTGCGCGATCAGGTCGCGCAGCGCGTTCTCGGCGCGTTGCCGCTGCAAGGCCGACACCACCGCGTTGACCGCCACCACGCCGGCCACCAGTGCGGCGTCGCCGGGTGAGCCCAGTACGGCCGAGGCCGCGGCGCCGACACCGAGAATGGGGGTGAGCGGATCGGCCAGCTCGCGGCGCACGGTGGCGAGAAAACGCGTCGCCGGAGACAGGTGCGCGGGAATGCGGGTGAGCGGTGCGGTCCACGACCGCGCGGGAGGTAGCTCGTCGCGTTCGGGTTCCGGCAGCCGCGTCAACACTTCGTCGGGTTCGAGACTGTGCCAGGGAACCAGCGGTGCGCCCGATTCCGGGAGCCGGCCGCGCGCGGCCTGCACGCCCACCCACATACCCTGCATCAGCCCGCTGGCCTGCGCCGCGGTCACCGGCCACGCGTCGCGGGAGCGGCCCGCGGCCAGCAGCAGACCCGCGAGCGAACAGGCCGAGAGCGCGAGGACGCGACCGCGCTCGCTGACCTGCCGGGCGGGAGCCACCGTCAACAGCACGCGCATCACCTGATCGAGATCGCCGCAGACCACATCCGCCGCCCACGGCATCGCCTCGACCTCGCCGGCGCTGATCCGGCTCACGCCGATGGCCACATCCGCGCAGTTCAGATCCTCGGCGGCGTCGGTGGCGACCAGCGCCACCACATGTCCGTCGGACTGCAAGCGCCGCACCAACTCCGCCGCCTGCCCCACCCGCTCGACGAATTCGTCTGCCAGGGGCCGTAATTCGACCGCGTCGCGTTGTCCGCGAACCACCACCTTCAGGCCCGAGGCCCGGGCGGTGAGCATCAGCGTCCGCGCGCGGGGGTCGAGTTCGCGGCCGATCAAGACCCGGCCCACCACGTCCGTTCCGTCGCAGACGTCGTACCAGCCGGGAATCGAGTCGGTGCGGTTGCGGTCCGGATCCGGTCGCAGCCGAAGGCCGCCGGTATCCGGCGGCGCAGCTCCGGCCGCGCCGGGGCTCGACCACAACAGTCGCTGAGCGGCGTTCCATACCCGGGCCGTGGTCCAGTCGGACTTCTCGGCATCTTCCGGTGCGGTTTCGCCGGTGCCGGCAGCGGTTTCGACATCGAGTACCAGGCGGCCGCCTCCGTACAGCACGGCGCCGTCGATCACCAAGGCGCTCAGCCGATCCAGCCGCCGCCACACCGACGGATCCATCGTCAGCACGCCGGAAGCGGCCAGCAGTGACGACACCGCCGCCGCGAAACTCTCCCGGCTCGCCCGCGCGGCCTTCGGCGCGGCGATCGACAGGGCGCGGCCGACCGAGGACAGGCCCTGCCCGGCGGCGACGGCGGCGGCTCCGGCGGCCGCGGCGGCCGACGCCTCGTCCGCGCACCGCTCGACCGGGCCGGGCGGCAGTACCACCGGACGCTCCCGGTGTGGCGGGGAGTGCAAGATATCGCGGGCCCGTCGGTGGCCGTGCTCGACCTCCCACAAGCGCCAACGGGCATGGCGCACACCGTGTTCGGTGACGGCCAGCGCTCGGTGCACCGCATCGACCAGGACGTTCGCGGGGGTGTCACCGGCGGCCTGCGCCAGCGCGTTGGCGGTGGTCAGCAGCAGATCGGTGCGGGCCCGGCCGAGACGTTGTTCCAACAGCCGCCGGATGCGCGGCTGCGAGTCCGCCAGCGCGACCAGCGACTGCACCGTCTCCACGCCGTTGCGCCCGGGAATGGCCGCTCCGACGAAGGTGACACCGGCCGAGATCAGATCACCGGCCAGTGAAATCGCCGCCGACACAACGGGTTCCAGATCGGCGGGATGTTCCGCGCTCGGATCCCAGACGGTATCGGCGACGTCGGCGTCCTCCTCGGCCGCGGCGATCGCCTCCAGCAGGCCGGGCACCACATCATCGTCGCGAACCGCGGCGACCACATCCCCGGTCACCGCGTTCACCCGCGTCCAGCGCACACCCGGCAGCGAGCCAACCCTCCGGTGCACGGCCTCCGCGACTCGCTCGCTGCGCTCCGAACGCAGGCCGCGCACCTCCACGAGCACGCGATCCTCGACGGCGGCGATCCGTCTGCCGTCCCGGCGCAGCGCCGGGTTCAGCAGCGACCGCACGTCGCGCTGCAGCTGCGTCGCGATATCGTCGGCCACCTCGGTCAGCCGCAGCGCGGTCTGCGCCGCCGCCACCGCACGCACGGGCAGCCGCGCCGGGCCGCCGATGAGAGCCGTCCCGGTCCGGCCGGCTCCTGACACCACACCGATCAACGCCTGAAACACCGGACCTCCCAGCCCGTACGAGTACCGTCGTCCGAGCTACTACCCAGGATCGGGGAAGCCAACCGCGATATCGGCAGCCTGAGCGGGGCTGATTGTTTCCACCGCCGACGCGGTGCGGCTACAGGCATGCGGCGACCGGTATCCGGTGGGCGGGGCCGTGCGGCGCCGGTGCGGTGAACGACGGGTCCGCTTCGGCCGATGGCTGCTCCGCGGGCATCGGGTCGAGGAATCGGGCGCGTTCGAAAGAGCTGTCGATGGTGAACGCGGCACCGTCGAACCGGGCCGGCCCGGTGAAGCCGGCCGCACCGAAGTCGGCATGGCCACGGAACTGCGCGCTGTCGAAATACGCCCCGCCGTGGAAGGCCGCCCGGTGGAATCGGGCGTCGCCGGAGAAGATCGCCAGTGGAAATTGGGCGCTGCCGCGGAAGGTGGTTCCGTCGAATCGGGCCCGCTCGAATCGGGCGCCGAAAAATTTGGCGCGATCGGTGAACACCGCCTCCCGGAACCACACGGTATCGAAGGTCGCCGCCTGGAAATGGGTGTCGGCGGAGAATGTCGCGCCGTCGAATCGAGTGATGCCCGTCAGGTTCGCGCGTTCGAAATTCGCGGAGCCGCCGAAAACCGCACCGGTGAAATCGGCATCCTCGATTCGCGCATTGCGGAAATCGAAGGTGGCGCGCGACCAGCTGCGCCGCGCGCCGCGGCGGAGGTGGTCGGCGATGACGGACGTGATGGTCCGCCGCACCGTCCGGTCGTATCCGCCGAGCCGGCCGGCCGCACGGGGCAGTCGGAGATAACCGCAGAGCACGTCCACGCATTGCTGGCGCGGTGTGGCCGCGGACGCGTCCGCGATCTCGGCCAGCGTGCGCACGGCGGAGATCTGCGCTTTGCCCTCACCGACATAGAGTTGTGCCGCCGCCGACACGAACATGTCGGCCAGTTGCCACGGCCACCGAAAACGCTTGCGCCGAAAAGAATTCACCGAAGTCGCGTCGCTGTCGAGCAATAGATTCGCCGCCGCGGCCACCGGTGCCGGCCGGCGTTGTACGAGCACTACCATTCGAACCTCCTAAACGCCTGCAACGCCCAGAAAAGCTCTTCACTCGCTGTAACGACGGTATAACCGCTGAACATCCGCCATGACAATCGTCACCGAAAAGTAATCGACCGGCTACGGCGCGCCGGTCGACCTGCGCGGGATCGGGACGCTCGTGGCGGACGGAAATCGCTGTCGGATAACCGTCTTGCCACCTCATTCGAGACCGGCCGATTCGCAGCCCGGAGCGCGATAAAATTCGCCATGTCTCGATGTCTCATCCCGGAGTGACCAGCACATGGGCGCTCGACCGGAAGGCGATGCCACCGCCGCCTTCGACCCGTCGGCCGATCGGGCGGTGGATACTGCGCCGCAACCCACCGCGGACGAGCAGTCCCCCGGCGCGACCAGGCCGCGGCCGCACCCGTCCCCCGCCGCCGATCTCGAGCCCGGCGACCGGATCGACGATTTCGATCTGCTGCTCGAGCTCGGCCGCGGCGCGTTCGCCCAGGTCTTCCTGGCCCGGCAGCGGTCGCTGCAGCGACTGGTGGCGGTGAAGATCTCCGCGGACCACGGCACCGAACCCCAGACCCTGGCTCAGCTGGATCACGAATCCATCGTCCGGGTGTACGACCAGCGGGTGCTGCCGGACCGGGGGCTGAAGCTGCTGTACATGCAATACGTTCCGGGTGGCACGCTGGCCGCGGTGCTGACGCGGGTCCGCGCGACCGCGCCGGAGCGACGCAGCGGGCGGCTGCTGCTGGACGCGGTCGACGAGGCATTGGCGGACAAAGGCGAGATCCCCACCTCGAGCAGCCGCGCGCGGGACGAGATCGCGGCCCTGTCCTGGCCGGAAACCGTCGCCTGGCTCGGCCGCCGGCTCGCCGAAGCCCTCGACTACGCCGAAAGACGCGGTGTGCTGCACCGCGATATCAAACCGGCCAACGTCCTGCTCTCCGCCGACGCCGCACCCAAACTGGCCGACTTCAACATCAGCTTCAGCGACCACGTCGCGGGCAGTAGTCCGGTGGCGTACTTCGGCGGATCGCTGGCCTACATGTCTCCCGAACATCTCGAGGCGAGCCACCCGCAACTGTCCGGCACGGTGGACGACCTCGACACGCGCAGCGATATCTACGCTCTGGGCGTCATGCTGTGGGAGTTGCTGACCGGGCGCCGCCCGTTTCCGCCGACCGCGGCGAAGGATTCACAGGACTCGGTCGAACAGCTCCTCGACATGCGGCGCCGCCCGATCGCGCCGCAATTCCTCGACGATCTCCCCGCCGACTGCCCGGCCTCACTGCGCCGCGTGCTGCTGACCTGCCTGGCGCCGCGGCGCACCGATCGCTGGGCCAACGGCGCGGAGCTGGCCCAGCAATTCGAGCTCTGCCTCGACCCGCGGGCCCGGGAGCTCGTCGACGCGCCGTCGGACAGCCATCGGCCGCGCGGGCCGCTGTGGCCGATACCGATTCTGGCGATCGCGATCGCCGTGCCCAATCTTGCCGCCGCGTGGTACAACTACTACTACAATAGGACGCTGATCGTCAGCAAACTCACGCCCGAGATCCAGCGGTCCTTCCACGATGTGGCCCAGGTGCTGTATCCGCTGGCCATCGTGGCGGCCACACTCCTGATCCTCTACATCGCGCGCCATCTCATCGAGGTGTCCATCGGACTGCACAACGGGCGTGACTATCCCGAGGCCGTTCTCACGAGCGCTCGCATCGATGCGCTGCGGCTCGGCAACGAGTGGCCGCCATCGCTTTCGTGTTCTGGTTCGCCGGTGGCGTGATATTTCCGGTGATGCTGAATCTCGTCGCCGGCGGCGTGCCGCGCGGCACCTACACGCATTTCCTGCTGTCCCTGGTCGTCTGCGGTGCGGTCGCCCTGGCCTACCCGTACTTCGCGATCACCTGGTACGTGGTGCGGTTCCTGTACCCGCTCTTCCTGGCCCACGGACGGTCCGCCGCCGCCGACGTCGAACACCTGCGCCGGCTCGCCCGCCGTACCGGCATCTACCTCACCGCGGCCGCCGCCGTACCGCTGGTGGGCGTCACGGGCATCACGTTCCTGCCGGCGCCGGATATCGAATCCATCATCTGGGCGATCCGCATCCTGTGCGTCGGCGGCATCATCGGCTTCATCCTCGCCTACGTGTGCTACGAGGTCATCGAGAAGGACCTGCGGGCACTCGAACGCGTCGCGGCCGCATCCACCACCGACGCGGAATAGGCGAGCGCCGCGTCAGGACAGCAGCGGTCCGTCGGCCCAGCGGTACAGGTGGGCGATGGCCGGATCGACGATCGCGCCGGGCATCGCGGCCAGGTCGGCTTCGAAACGACTCACCACGGCCGGCGCGGTTTCGGGACGCACCCGGAGCAGCAGGGTGCGTTTGATTCGCTTCCCGGACCACGCGACTCGCGCGCCGGCGAGGCGGGTCAGTGCCACGGCGTCGGCGTCGGCGGGCCGCCCCGGCCAGGCTGCGCCGAGATCGGCACAGGTCACGTCCCAGGTCATCCCGAGCCCGCCGACGCTGCCGGGCAGATCCTCTCCGCCGGAGGCCGCGGGCGGGCCGGCGCCTCAGCATCGTTCGTGACCCGCGACACACCCACCCTCGATCCCGGCCACCGGGACCCACGCGCCCCCCAGCGACATCGCGCGCCGACGCCGCGTGAACCCGCAATCGCGGGCAGCGGTGCGTGGCGGGATGCGGTAGTGGTATTCCGAAACCAGGCGCCGGCGATCCGACTGTGCGCGGATCGAAAACTGCTGGGAGGTAGCGACTGTGGCGGTCGGATCGGAGCCCGCGCTTCGGTACCGGGTGTTTCGCCGGGCCGAGGTCAGGGTGCTCCTGCGTACCGTGCGGGCGGCGTGGTCGGACGAATTGTCCGATTGGGCGGCGGCATTGACGTACTACAGCATGTTGTCGCTGTTTCCGGCGCTGCTGATCGCCATCGTGGTGCTGAGCATCGCCGGACCCGCCCCCGCCGACTCGCTCGCGGGCGCGGCCGGGCGGCTGGGGCCCGGCGGCGGCACCTCACTGATCGCCGAGTCGATTCATCATCTGCAGTCGGTCAAATCGCTGTCCGGTCCGATGGCGGTCGTGGGCCTGTTGTCGGCGTTCTGGACCGTATCGACCTACCTGGGGGCGTTCATCCGGGCGGCCAACGCCCTCTACGGAGTGCGGGAGAGCCGATCCCTGTGGCGCACACTGCCGCTGCGCTTCGCGCTGGGTCTGGTACTGGTGGTCGCCGTGGTCGTCACCGTGCTCGGCTTCGCCATCACTCCGGGCCTCGCCGAACACGCCGGCAACCGGATCGGAATGGGTTCGGCGGGCCTGCTCGTCTGGTCGATCGTGAAGTGGCCGCTGCTGGCCCTGCTGGTGAGTGTGGCACTGGCGCTGCTGTATTGGGTCGCGCCGAATACCGAGGGCCAGCGGTTGCGCTGGCTCACCTCCGGAAGCGTGATCGCCGTGGGCATCTGGATCGCGGGGTCGGCCGGACTGGCCCTGTACGCCGCGCATTTCGACTCGCTCAATCGCGTGTACGGGTCACTGACCGCGGCGATCGTCCTGCTGATGTGGTTGTGGCTCACCAACTTCGCGATTCTGCTCGGCGCGGTCGTCGACGCCCAGATCACCCGCCAGCGAATGTTGCGCGAGCACCCCGGGCCGTGATCGGCATCGCGGTCACGAGGCTCGCGACCGCCCGGCGGCCGGTGGCGCGGAGTGCGGGTCGAGCCGGCGGTTGGTGGCCGCCAGTTGCCAGGCCGTCGCGGCCTCGAGCCGCTCGACCCGGGTGGGGTCGAGCCGGCCGCAGATGTGGTCCCAGTGCAGCGCGAGATGATCGCCCACCTCGACATCGGCGGCATCGATGCCCGCGCCGGCAAGCTCGATGCGGCGCGGCGACGCTGCCGAGAGCGACAGGTGCGAATCGCTCCAGCGCAGCCGGCGCACGGAAACCGTCGCGGTGGTGGCGTCTCGCGCGCACACCCGCGCCCAGCTGATCCGGCAGTTGTCGAGCACGCGCAGCGGCAGGTCCGCGGGACCCCGGTCGAGCAGACGGGTCCACGGATAGATGCCGAACACGTGGAAGTTGTGGTTGGGCGCGCTTTCCGGAGCCAGCTCCGGGCCCAGATGACGCCAGTACCCACCGGCGATCGGTCCGATCACCGACAACAGCTCCGACAGGAATTCCGCCCGGTCGATGCCGGCGCCGACTCCCCCACCGAGCCAATAGGATTCGACCAGTCGCGGGTCGAGCGGATCGCCGATCCCGGTCATCGACGACAGCACCCGCAGATACGGCCAGGCTCCGGAGAAGCGCCGTGCCACGGCCCGGATCTCGGCATCGGTCCCGCCGGCCAGCGCGGGGGCGTCGGCCGGGCCGCAGTAGCCCAGCGCGTTCGGCGCGTAGGCGTACCGCGCGAACATCTGCGGCCCGCTCATGTCGGGCCCTCGTGGGCCGTCCGCGGGGATCGCCCGCGCCGCCACAGGATCAGCGCCAGCAGCCAAGTCGCGAGGAACAGCGCCACCACGACGAAACCCATCGCTCCCAGATCGAGACCGCCGATCCAGGCCAGCGGGCCGGAGGTGATGCCCAGTGCGCCGGTGACCACGGAGACGATCTCCTGGGCGCCGATCAGCAGGGCCACCGCGACCGACAGCCCGGTCACCAGCAGGTTGTAGTAGATCTTGCGTGCCGGCGCGACGCAGGCCCAGCCGTAGGCGGCGTTCATACACGCCCCGTCCAGCGAGTCGAACAGCGTCATCCCGGCCGAGAACAGCAGCGGCAGAACGACGATCGCGTACCAGGGCAGGTCGGTGTCGGCCGCCGCGCCACCGGCGAGTACCAGCAGACTCACCTCGGTGACCGTGTCGAATCCCAGCCCGAACAGCACTCCGATCGGATACATCTGCCCCGGCCTGCGAACCGCGCGGACCAGCGGATCCAGCACCCGGTTCAGGGCCCCACGGGCGTGCAGCCGGGAGTCGAGGTCTCGCTCGTCGCCCTCGCCCCGGCGCAGTGCTCGTCCGATTCCGATGAGCGACACCAGGTTCAGCAGGCCGATGAGCAACAGGAAGGTTCCCGAGACGCCGCTGCCGAAGGTACCGGTCCAGCGCCGCAGGCCGGAACCGTCGTCCTCGACACCGGATGCCAGTGCCCGAGCGCCCAGTGCCAGCGCACCGACCATGACGAAGACGACGGTGGAATGTCCCAGCGAGAACCAGAATCCGACCGACAGCGGTTGTCTGCGCTCGCCCACCAGCTTGCGGGTGGTGTTGTCGATGGCGGCGATATGGTCGACGTCGAAAGCGTGCCGCATCCCCAGCGTGTAGGCGGTCACGCCCAATCCGGCGCCGAACACCACGTTGCCGACCGCATAGTGGCCCGGGACGACCAGAGCGGCCAGCAGCCCCCACCCCGCGACGTGCAGCGCGGCCACGGTCACGGCCATGCCGATCACGTCGCGGCGCCGGCCGCGCCGGTCTCGTGCCCACCTCCGGGCGGGCGATATCGTCACCGACGGCCGCATCGTATCTCCCGCCTGCGCCCCCACCGGACGCTCAGCAGATCCGCGGAAGCTGTTCGCCGGCGGGCAGATCCACCACCCGGGTACCGCCGAGGGCGGTGCGCGCGACCACCATCCCGGGATGTTCGTCGACGCAGACGCCGATCGCGCAGGCCCGCGCGCCCAGCGGATGGGCCCGCATGGCCGCCAGCGCGCGGTCCGCGTCCTCGGCGGCGACGAAGGCGATCGCCTTCCCCTCGTTGGCCACGTACAGCGGATCCAGTCCGAGCAATCCGCAGGCATCGCGGACCGCGTCCGGAATCGGCAGTGCGCGTTCGTCCAGCCGCACACCGACATGCGCCGTTTTCGCGATCTCGTTCAGCGTCGCCGCGACCCCGCCGCGGGTGGGGTCGCGCAGCATGTGCACATCGGCGCCGGTCTCGAGAATCGCGGCCACCAGACCGTTCAGCGCGGCGGTGTCACTGCGCACGGTGGTGCCGAATTCCAGGCCCTCGCGGCAACTCATCACCGCCACCCCGTGCACGCCGATATCGCCGCTGACCAGCACGACGTCGCCGGGCCGGGCGCGCTCGGGGCGGATGTCGACCCCCGCGGGCACCAGCCCGATGCCCGCGGTGTTGACGAAGATGCCGTCTCCGTGACCGGAGTCGACCACTTTCGTATCGCCGGTCACCAGCTTCACCCCGGCGGTGACGGCGGCGGCGCCCATGGCTTCGGCGACCCGCGCGATATCGGCCAGGTCGGTGCCCTCTTCCAGGATGAACGCCGTCGACAGCACCAGGGGCTGCGCACCGGCCATGGCCAGATCGTTCACGGTGCCGTTGACCGCCAGCTCGCCGATCGTGCCGCCGGGAAAGACGAGCGGTTTCACCACGAACGAATCGGTGGAGAAGGCCAGCCTGGCGGCCCCGACCTCGACCACCGCCGCATCCCCGAGCGCGGCGTCGGCGGCGGCGCCGAACGCGGGCAGGAACAGATGCTCGATCAGCTCGCCCGACATCGCACCTCCGCCGCCGTGCGCCATCACGATGGTCGGCGAATCCCGCAGCGGCAGCGGGCACACCCAGCTGTCGGCGTCGAATACCGGTGCCGGGGTGGAGGTTCCGGCGTGGTCAAGCATGAGCCACCTCCGCCGGCAGATCCAGGCGGCGATACAGGTAGTAGGCGGCGCAGGCGCCCTCGGAGGACACCATCGTGGCGCCCAGCGGGTTACGCGGTGTGCAGCGGGTGCCGAACGCCGCGCAATCGGTCGGCTTGATCAGCCCCTGCAGCACCTCTCCCGAGCGGCAGACCGACGATTCGGCGGTGTGGATATCGCCCACGCTGAATCGGTATTCGGCGTCGAAGTCGCGATAGCGCGGCGAGAGCCGCCACCCGCTGCGCGGAATGACGCCGATGCCGCGCCAGCCGCGATCGGTGACCTCGAAGACGTCCTGCAGCATCGCCTTCGCGGCCGGATTGCCCTCGGCGGGTACCGCACGCGGATAGGCGTTCTCGACCTCGCAGCGTCCCTGTTCGAGCTGGATCACCGTGCGGCGGATACCCTCGAGAATATCCAGCGGCTCGAATCCCGTGACCACCATGGGAACTCGGTACTTCCGCGCCAGCGGCGGGTATTCGCCGATACCCATCACCGAGCACACGTGACCGGCGGCCAGGAACGCCTGGACCCGGCAGTCCGGGGATTCCATGATCGCGGCGATCGCCGGCGGGACCAGCACGTGCGAGACCAGCAGCGAGAAGTTCTCGATGCCCAGCCGCCGGGCCTGATACACCGTCATGGCGTTGGCCGGGGCGGTGGTCTCGAATCCGATCCCGAAGAACACCACCTGACGGTCGGGATTCTGTTTGGCGAGGGTGAGCGCGTCGAGCGGCGAATACACCACTCGCACGTCGCCGCCCTCGCTCTTGATCCGGAACAGATCCTTGGAACTGCCCGGCACCCGCAGCATGTCGCCGAAGGAGCAGAAGATGACCTCCGGGCGGGCGGCGATCTCGAGCGCCTTGTCGATCACCTCCAGCGGTGTGACGCAGACCGGGCAGCCGGGGCCGTGAATCATCTCGATGGTGTCCGGCAGCAGCTGGTCGATGCCGTGCCGGATGATCGAATGCGTCTGCCCGCCACAGACTTCCATGATCGACCAGCGGCGCGAGGTCGCGGCGCGGATGCGTTCGAGCAGGCGCTGAGCCAGTTCGGGATTGCTGAATTCGTCCAGGTATTTCATCGGTTCACCTCGTCGTCGCGGGCGGACTCCGACGGTGCGCCGGAGGTGGGATCGGGAAGGCCGGACTGCCGGGCGGCGATGGCGAATCCGTCGCCGAATTCCTCGTTCAGCACACCGAGGTGTTCGAATTCGGCCAGGGTGGCCAGCG
Organism: Nocardia sp. 852002-20019_SCH5090214; assembly: GCF_001665865.1. Classification (NCBI taxonomy): domain Bacteria; kingdom Bacillati; phylum Actinomycetota; class Actinomycetes; order Mycobacteriales; family Nocardiaceae; genus Nocardia; species Nocardia sp. 852002-20019_SCH5090214. Next base: position 23,485 of record NZ_LZMK01000186.1, read on the forward strand.
CCGACTCCTCGTCGAGGCGCTGAATGGCGAATCCGACGTGCACGACGACGTAGTCGCCGACCGCGGCATCCGGAATGTATTGCAGGCACACGTCTTTGTGGACACCGCCGAAGTCGACAACCGACATCAGCGTGCCGTCGCGCTCGTACAGGTCGAGCACCTTCCCCGGGACTGCCAGGCACATGATCGGTTCCTTCCTTTCGCTCATCGAGCCCCGGCGGCGAGCAGCTGCCCGAATGCCAGGCCGCCGTCGTTGGGTGGCACTCTGTGATGAGTGATGACGTGAAAACCCTCGTCCCGCAGCCGTTTTCGCGAGAGCGAGAGCAGCAACGCGTTCTGGAACACGCCGCCGGAGAGGGCCACCGGCACACCCGGTTCGCCGAACCGGCGCGCCAGGGCGGCCACGAGTTCGGCGACCGCGACGTGGAAGCGCGCGCCGACGAGGTCCGCACCGGCTCCCGCCGCGAGGTCGGCGACCACCGCCGCCAGCACCGGAGCCGGATCGATTCGCACGGCGCCGTCGGGATCCGCCGCGCCGAGCGCGAATCGGTAGCCGTGGCCGGGATCCGTGTCGCGGGCGCGGGCCTCCAATTCGATGGCGGCCTGGGCCTCGTAGTCGACCACGTGGCGTACGCCCGCCAGCGACGCCACCGCGTCGAACAGCCGTCCCATACTCGAGGTGGGAACGCAGCCCAGCCCGGTGCGGAGTTGATGGGCGAGGACCCGGCGCTCGGCGGGCGGGCACGCGGCGACCGCGGCGAGGGATTCCTCCCACGGGATGCCGGCGGCGTGCAGATGAGCCAGCGCCATCCGGTAGGTCCGGTGCACGCTGGCGTCACCACCCGGTAGCGCGACGTAGGCCAGATGCGCCAGGCGCCGGAACCCCTTGTAGCCGGCGGCCAGCACCTCCCCACCCCAGATCGCCCCGTCCGGGCCGAAACCCGTTCCGTCGAAGGCCATTCCGAGGACGGTCGACGAGCCGGGCAGGCCGTGCTCCCCCATCACCGCCGCGATGTGGGCGTGGTGATGTTGCACGGTGTGTACCGGCCGTCCGGCCGCGGCCCGTCGCGCCCAGGCGCTGGAGCGGTAGCCGGGATGGGCGTCGACCGCCAGCCGCGCCGGGTGCACTCCGGTCAGTTCCTCCAGATGGTGTTCGGCGGCGCCGAATGCGCGCAGCGTGGCGAGATCGTCCATATCGCCGATGTGCTGGCTCAACCACGCGTACCGGCCCTCGGCGACCGCGCAGGTGTTCTTCACATCCGCGCCGACCGCGAGGACGGGCGCCGACTCCTGCGGCAGCGCCAGCGGCAGCGGCGCGTACCCCCGGGAGCGGCGGATCGGCAGTTCGACGCCGTCGACCAGCCGGACCACCGAATCGTCGCAGGGCACGAGGATGCGGCGGTCGTGGTCCAGCACGGCGTCGGCCAGTTCCGGCAGCCGCCGCGCGGCGTCCTCGTCGGTGTAGCAGAGGGGTTCGCCGCCGAGATTGGCCGAGGTCATCACCAGCGCGAGTGGTCCGGGCGAGTCGCCGGGCAGTCCGAACAGCAGCAGGTGCAGCGGGGTGTAGGCCAGCATCACCCCGAGATCGCGAAGGCCCGGCGCCACCGCGTCCGTCAGCACGTGCCCGCGCCGCGGCAGCAGCACGATCGGGCGCTGGGGTCCGCTCAGCACCGTCGCGGCAGCCGCGTCGACGTGTGCGACGGTGCGGGCCGCGGCCGGATCGGCGACCATGACGGCGAAAGGTTTGGCGCCGCGGCGTTTACGCACGCGCAGCCGCGCCACCGCATCCTCGTCGTCGGCGGCGCAGGCGAGGTGATAGCCGCCGATCCCCTTGACCGCCACGATTCCGCCCTCGCGCAACGTCTTTCGCGCGGCGGCCACGGGATCACCGGTTCCCGGACCGGAGTAGCGCAGGGTGGGCCCGCAGTCCGGGCAGGCGATCGGCTGGGCGTGGAAGCGGCGATCGGCGGGATCGTGATACTCGCGCGCGCAGCGCTCGCACATGGCGAAATCGGCCATCGACGTCCGCTCGCGGTCGTAGGGCAGACTCGCGATGATGGTGAATCTCGGCCCGCAGTTGGTACAGGTGATGAACGGATGCCGGTAGCGGCGATCGGCGGGATCGGCCAGCTCCCGCGCACAATCGGCGCAGATCGCCACATCGGGCGAGGCCAGGGTGCGGCCGCTGCCACGGGTCGTGCCGGCGATGTGGAATCCGGTTCCGCCGCGCACCGGCAGATCGGTGCGCTCCACGGAGTCGACTACGGCCAGCGGGGGCGGCCGATGGCGCACCCGATCGGTGAATTCGGCCAGTGCCCAGGGTGTTCCCTCGATGTCGACGATCACCCCGTCGCTGTCGTTGGCGACACTGCCGGTCAGCGCGAGTTCGGCGGCGGTGCTGTAGACGAAGGGCCGGAATCCCACGCCCTGCACCACACCGCGCACGATCAGCCGGCACCGAGCGCGCCCGGTGTCGGCTCCTCGCGCCGCCTCGGTACTCACGGTTCGCCCCGGCTCAGCAGTCGCAGTCCGGCGAGCGCCTCGTGGGCCCCCGCCTCGTCGGTGCGCTCGACCGCGAGGCCCATGTGGATGATCACCCAGTCACCCGGTCCCACCGGATCGTCTTCCAGCAGGCCGATATTCACCTTGCGCTCGGCGCCGGAGACATCGACGAGAGCCAGCTGACCCGCGTAGCCGTCGACGATCTCCACGACCCGGCCCGGAATTCCGAGGCACACGATCACACCTCCGTTCGCGACATCCGCAGTTGCGCGACCACCCGCGCCACGGTCTCGGCGCCCTCGTCCACCGCGGCCGCCACCGGTTCGGACAGGCCGATCCCCTCATCGGTCGACAGCACCTGACAGCCCACGACCACGGTGGGTGGCACGACCCCGCCCAGCGCCCGCACCCCCGCGAACACCGCCGCCGGATCCATCCCGTGGGCGTCCAGACCGGCCGGCGCCTCCTGGTCCGGTTCGGCGCGCATCACCTCGATGCGGCCCGCCGCGCCCCGATTCGGGACCGCGTCGACCAGGACCAGCGCATCCCAGGGATCGAGCAGGTCGTAGGCCAGATGCATACCGCGGATGCCGTAGTCGACCACCCGCACGCCGTCCTCGCGGTCCGGCGGTATCCGCCGCACCACCTCGGGGCCGAATCCGTCGTCGCCGAGAAAGATGTTGCCGATTCCGGCGACCAGCACCCGGCTGTTCACATGCGCCGCATTCGCAGATAGCGGCGCATATCCGGAATCGAGCGGATTCCGATCAGCGCCAGGACGACGACCGCCGCCGCGACGATTCCCGTCGCCACCATTCCCACCGTCTCCATGACATCCGTCCTTTCCTCCGGCCGCGCTACTCGCCCGGTCCGTCCAGCGGTTCCAGTTCGTCGGGATCGAAATACAGGTAGCGCCCGTACCATTCGTGCAGATCGGCTCCGGGATCGTCGGCGATGACCACACCGACGTGGGTGCGCCCGTCGACGTCGGCGTGCACCGAGGTGACCCGTGCGTCCCTGCCGTCGAAGAACATGTCGTGGATGTCGGCGCGCCGGGCCGGATGCAGCCGGACCATGCTCCCCTTGCGCACCAGCGTCCCGGCGATGGGCACGGCGTCCGAGTCGGGCCGCACAGCACCGTCGGCCACCGGATCCCACCAGTCCGTCCCGGGCGGAATTTCCGGCACCAGCCGGTTCTGCCCGGCGCCCGGGTCGCGCAGCACGCCGTGCAGTCGCGCCATCTGCTCGGCGGTCATCGCGTCACAGCTGTCGACGATGCGGGCCGCGCGCGGATCGGTGGCCCGCGCGGCCGCCTTCTCCTCGTCGGTCATGGCCATCACGCGCAGGGTGAGGATCTCGTCGATCTCGGTGGCGTCGTAGAGCGATTCCTGGCTCTGCTCGGCGATTTCGGGATGGTCGTAGAGGATGATGGGCGAAATCAGCATCAGGCTGCGGTCGCCGGGCGGTCCGGCCAGTACCGGGAAGCAGCGATGCTGGACGCACCGCGCCACGGCGGCCTCGGCCTCCGGCGGCGGTTCCAGCAGCGAGACGAATTCCGCGCCGCCGGCCTCGGCGATCACGTGCGCGCCGAGCATGGAGCGAGCCAGGGCGTCGCGACGGTCGGTGGCCGGCTCCCCGGTATTGCGCACGGTCACGGTGAGGATCGGATATCCGCCCTCGGAGGCGACGGCCAGCTCGAATTCGCCGCGCAGCGGCCGGCGAGTGCGCACGACGTCCGCGCGCCCGGTGGCCGGATCGACGAGGGGTTCGGTGTCGCGACCTCCCGGAACCTCGAACGGCACCGTCACGGCGACCGGGGCGCACGGTCCGACGGAGATCTCCCGTTCGACGGCCTCGTCCCAGTCCGGCCGGCTGGTGCCCGCGGCGGCGCGATGTTGCAGCTGCAGGAACCGCAGTGTGAACCGCAGGACCGAGTCGCCGTCCGGGGCTATCGGCATCTGCCCGGCGAGTTCGGACTCCTCGCCCAATCCGGACGCGTGCGCCCCGACCGGACCGAGGACGCCGAATTGCCAGCGGCAGCGGTTCTTTCGCGCGTCGGCCCGGTACGGGTAGAGCAGATAGCCCTCGTAGAGCACCGCGTCGGCGACCGCGCGGGCTCGTGCTCGGCTCGATCCCGCGGTACTCACGCCGACTCCTGCGCGCTCGCGAGCAACCGCGCGACCGTCTCGTCGAAACCGAGCAGCCCGTGCTCGCCCTTGTAGGCCGCGAGCGCGGCCAGGGTGTCCTCGTGCAGCCGCAGCCAACCGGTGGCCGGGAAGTGCGCCGCCATCAGTTCCCGCCACACCGAGACCGGCATCCGGTAGCGGTCGTCGCGGTCCCACGGGATCTGCTGCACGGCGAAACCGTTGCTGCCACGGATGAATACGGTCCCGCTGAACAGGAACAGCAGCGGCACCTCGCCGTCACGCAGCGCGTGCAGATACTTCGATCCGGCGACCTCGAGGTCGTAGGTGCACGGCATCGGCAGATCCACCTCGGCGCCGCCGGTGAAGCCGGGAACCGTGGTCGCGCAGTGCATCCACAGGAACGAGCGCTGGGTGTGGTCCCAGCGGTCGCGCGGACCGAACAGATCCAGCAGTCCGGCGCTCTCGGCATCGGTGTAGTTCCGGCGGTTCGGCTCGATGCGCACCTGGGCGCGCAGCGCGATGGCGTGGACGGGTTCGGCACCGACGGAGGCGATTCCGATCCGCGCGGACAGGATCGGAGTGACCGCGTACGGTTCGGGCTTCAGCCCGAGCACCGCGAAGGTGGTGGCGTAGGCGGGGCTCACGGCGCCTCCCCCGGATCGAAGGCCCGGGCCCGCGCCGTCGTCTCGGCGAAGAATCGCGCCACGTAGTCGCGCACGTCCGCACCGCCGTCGAAACCGCGCCACAGCAGGCGGATCCGGCCGACGAACTCGTAGCAGGCGTCGATCGGCAGCAGCAGGCAGCGTGCGGGCGCGTCACCGTCGGGGACCTGGATCAGCAGCGCCTCGACATCGTCGGCGAGATCGCCGAATTCCGGATGCCGCTCCATGAAGGCGGTCCAATTGTCCAGGGGCAGTTCGGATTCGGTGGCACCGGCCGGTCCCGGATAGAACGCGACGGTGCGCCCGGCCGACGAACTGTGGAAGAAGAAGGCAAGGCCCACAGGGATCTCGAGGCCGTCCCACTCCGGCAGGGTCATCCGGAAATCCGGGAACGAGACGTATCGCCGCGGGACCGCCCGGTAGCGCAGGGCCGCACCTTGATCGGTGAACAGCAGAGAGCAGCCCCGGCACACGCACAACATGCGCCGGCTTTCGGTGTCGACGACGTGCGGATGGTCCGCGCCGACGGGTTCCGCGCACATCTCGCACCGCTCCCCCGCGACCGGCGCCGGCGGGCGTTCGGCCGCGAGGCGGCGCAGGGCGCGCACGGTCGGATTCATCCGCCCACCCCCACCGGAATCGCCACCGACAGTTCGCCGTCACGCACCAGCACCGGCAGCGGCTCGAGATGTCCGGCCCCGTCGAGCCGGGCGCCGCCGTGCACGACGTCGAAGTGGGCGCGGCAACCGGGGCAGCGCAGCACCGGATCGCCGCGGACCCCGCGGTGCAGCACCGCACCGGCCAGCGTCCGATCGCAGTTCGGGCAGTGATCGCGGTAGACGTAGATCTCGTCGCCGACTCGGCAGGCGAGCACGCTCAGCCCGGCCAGCGCGAATCCGCCGACCTCACCGGCGGCCAGCTCGGCCAATTCCGGTGCGCCGATCCAGTTTCCGCCGGATCGCACGTGCGCGAACAGCGTCTCCGGGGCGATCACCGCGGCGTCGGCGCCCGCCTCGGCGGTGACCACCTCGATCGCGGTGATCTCCGGGGCGGCCGCGCGCACGGCGTCCTCCACCGCCAGTTCCAGTGTCACCGAGGACGACGGGCAACTGCGGCAGCTTCCGGTCAGCTCCAGCCGCACCACCGCCTCCGCGGTGACCTCGAGCAATCGCACGTCGCCGCCGTGCGATCCCAGATACGGCCGCACACTGTCCAGCGCGCCGGCGACCCGGGTCGCCACGTCGTGCGGATGCAGGCCGTGCACCAGCAGCAGACTGGCGATCAGGTCGTCGTCGAGCAGACGCTGCACCGTGCCCTCGTCCAGGACGGCGAGGATGCGCCGCAGACCGGCGCCATACAGGTCGACCACCTCGCCGACCAGCGCCTCGGCCCGTTCCCGAGCCGCCGCACCGCCCGCGGAACTGGCATCGAGCAGGGTCTCGATGCGATCGCCCGCGCTGCGCCACCGGTCGTCGCCGACCGTCGCAGCGGACTCACCGTCAGGACGCGTGGATATCGCCTCCTCCTGCCGCCGGGACCGGATCTCCCGCTATCCGACGGTCGATATCTGTGCCGGTGAATGCACCAGGTCCAGGGTCGTGCCCTTCCCGAGATACATGTGCACGCCGCAGGGCAGGCAGGGATCGAAGCTGCGCACGGTGCGCATGATGTCGATGCCCTTGAAGTGCTCGCGGTCGTTCTCCTCGAAGATCGGCTGTCCCTGCACCGCGTCCTCGTAGGGCCCCGGCGTGCCGAAGCTGTCGCGCGGGCTGGCATTCCACGGCGTCGGCGGATAGGGGTGGTAGTTCGCGATCTTGCCGTCGCGGATCACCATGTGATGCGACAGCACCCCGCGCACGGCCTCGGTGAAACCGCAGCCGATCCCCTCGGCGGGCACGTCGAAGTGCTCCCACGTCTTGGTCCGCCCGGCCCGGATCTCCGCGAGCGCCTGCTCGGCGAAATGCAGTGCGCATGCCGCCGCGTAGGCCTGGAAGTAGGTGCGGGCGCGATCGCGCTCGATGGTGTTGCTCCCGTACTCCGGAATCTTCCATTCGAGTTCCACCGGCCCCTTCAAGGCGGTCTTGGGCAGGTTGATCTGCACGCTGTGCCCGGTCGAGCGCACGTAGCCGATGTCGACCAGCCCGGCCAGCGCCGTCGACCACAATCGGGCCAGCGGGCCGCCGCCGGTGTCGAGGGCCAGATGGTCCTTGCCGTCGAACCAGCGCGGTGACATCACCCAGCTGTACTTGTCCTCGAGGTCGCGTTTCTGCGGCTTCGGGTTGGTGTGCTGATTCCACGGATGGCGCCGGTCCACCGGATTGCCCAGCGGATCGGTCTTCACGAACATATCCTGATCGGTCCAGTCGTCGTAATACGAACTGCCCAAAAGGATTCGGAGTCCGAGGTTGATGTCGACCAGCGAGGTGGTGACGAGTTTGCCGTCCACCACCACCCCCGGCGTCACGAACATCCGCCGGCCCCAGTCCTCCATATCCTTGTACTCGAAGTTGCAGACCTCCGGATCCTGGAACGAGCCCCAGCATCCCAGCAGGGTGCGCCGCAGCCCGACCCGCTCGTATCCGGGCACCGCCGTGTAGAAGAAGTCGAACAGGTCGTCGTGCATCGGCACGACCTTCTTCATGAATTCGACGTAGCGCATCAGCCGCGACATGTAGTCGGTCATCAACTGGACGGTCGCGACCGTGCCGACGCCGCCGGGATACAGCGTCGAGGGATGCACGTGCCGGCCTTCCATGAGGCAGAACATCTCTCGCGTATACCGGCTCACCTGCAGCGCCTCGCGGTAGAACTCACCGGTGAAGGGATTGAGCGCTTCCATGATGTCGCCGATGGTGCGATAGCCGTGCATCGCGGCGTGCGGCGCCTCGGCCTTTCGAGCGGCGTCGAGAACGCTGGGATTGGTTTCGGCGACCATCTTTTCGCAGAAGTCCACCCCGACCAGATTCTCCTGGAAGATGTTGTGGTCGAACATGTATTCCGCGGCCTCGCCGAGATTGACGATCCACTCGCCCAGATGCGGCGGCTTCACGCCGTAGGCCATGTTCTGGCAATAGCACGAACAGGTGGCGTGATTGTCACCGCAGATTCCGCAGATGCGACTGGTGATGAAGTGCGCATCGCGCGGATCCTTGCCGCGCATGAATATCGAATAGCCGCGGAAGATGGACGACGTGCTGTGACATTCGACCACTTCGCGATTCTCGAAATCGATCTTCGTGTAGATACCGAGGCTGCCGACGATACGGGTGATCGGGTCCCACGCCATTTCGACGAGCGACTCCGGCTCGATCTTCTTGTGCGACGCCTCCGGGATGATCTGTGTCATCGCGAGATCCTCCTACCAGGTGCGAGTCGCGCCCGTATCGAGTTTCTCCCCCTTGTGCCGCCAGTGCGGCTCCTTGTCGACCGTGCGGCCGGTGATGTGACGCAGACTGCGGATCACCGATCCGTACAGCCCCGATGCGGAGGACGAGAGTTTCCCGCCGGGTGGTTCGTCCATGAACGGCATGAATTTGTCCGGGAATCCCGGCATGGTGCAGCCGATGCAGATGCCGCCGACGTTCGGGCATCCGCCGACGCCGTTGAGCCAGCCGCGTTTGGGCACATTGCATTTCACGACCGGGCCCCAGCACCCCAATTTCACGATGCACTTCGGCGAGCCGTACTCCTCGGCGAAATCACCCTGCTCGTAATATCCCGCGCGATCGCAGCCCTCGTGCACGGTCGCCCCGAACAACCACTTCGGGCGCAGCGCCTCGTCGAGCGGAATCATCGGCGCCTGGCCGGTGGCCATGTACAGCAGATAGGTCAGTGTTTCGGACAGGTTGTCCGGCTGGATCGGGCAACCCGGCACGCAGACGATCGGGATATCGGCTTTGGACTTCCACTGCCAGCCGAGATAGTCCGGAACTCCCATCGCTCCGGTGGGATTACCGGCCATCGCGTGAATGCCGCCGTAGGTGGCGCAGGTGCCGACCGCCACCACCGCGGTGGCCTTGGGCGCCAGCCGGTCGAGCCATTCACTGGTTGTCATCGGCTGGTTGGTCTCCGGGTTGTTGCCGAAACCGCACCAATAGCCGTCGCCGTGCAATTGTTCGTTCGGTATCGAGCCTTCGACCACCAGAACGAAGGGTTCGAGTTCGCCGCGGTCGGCCTTGAAGAACCATTCGAGGAAGTCGTCGGCTCCCCCGTTCGGACCGCATTCGAAATCGATCAGCGGCCAATGTACGGCGATCTTGGGCAGGCCGGGAAGCGCTCCGAGAGCGATTTCCTCGACACTGGGCTGGGTGGCGGCAGTCAACGCCACCGAATCACCGTCACAACTGAGGCCCGCGTTGATCCACAGGACGTGTATCAGCGTCTCTTCGGCCCGAACTGCTTCCTGGGTTGGCATGAATGCCGCCTTCCCGAGCCGGGCGGGGGCTGGCCGATCCGGCTCGAAGCCGTCTCAATCTGTGATACAGACCACACAGATGTTAGTCGCGTGACATATGAACCTCAATGGGTGCGCCGACCGCGGACGGGCGTTGCCCGGCCAGCCAGCCGTACCAGTCGTCGAGGCCCTCTCCGCTGGTCGCCGATATCGCGAGGACCGGCACCCCGGAGTTGATCGTGTGGATGTAGCGCGTACAGGCGGCGAGATCGAAGTCGACATAGGGCAGCAGGTCGATCTTGTTGATCAGCACGATCCCGGCCGCGGCGAACATATGCGGATATTTCAGCGGCTTGTCGGTCCCCTCGGTCACCGAGACGATCACGACCTTCGCGCGCTCGCCGAGGTCGAACAGCGCCGGGCACACCAGATTGCCGACGTTCTCGATCAAGACCACGCTGCCGCGCGCCGGGGCCAGCGAGTCGAGCGCGCCGCGGGTCATCTGCGCGTCGAGATGACAGCCGGCGCCGGTGTTGATCTGCACCACGGGGCAGCCGGTGGACTCGATCCGACGCGCGTCCAGCAGCGTCTCCTGATCGCCCTCGACGACGGCGATCGGCATGCCCGGGCATTCCCGAATGGTGTGTTCGAGCAGCGTCGTCTTGCCCGCGCCCGGTGAGCTGGTGAGGTTCAGCGCGAGGATGTCCCGCTCGGCCAGCCAGCGCCGATTCTCTTGTGCCAGTTGGTCGTTCTTGGCCAGCACCTTCTGTTCCAGAGTCACCGTCGCGGTCGGCGGACCGCCGTCCTCGTGCCGGGAATCGCGATCGTGCCCGTCGCCTCGGCGGGGACCGTGCTCATGCGGGTGGCTGCCGTCGTGCGGGTGATCGTGGCCGTGACCGCCGTCGTGCGAGTGGTCGTGGCCGTGACCGGCATCGTGGGAGTGGTCGTGGCCGTGATCGCCGTTGTGCGGATGTTCGTGCTCGTGCGGGCCGGTGATCACCGCCTGGGTGTCGTCGCCGCCGCATCCGCAGGTTGCGCACATGTGTCACTCACCTCCATGGAGCGGATTCGCAGCTCCCGCCCGGCGCGGATGTCGACGTCGGCGCTGCCGCACGCGCACAGCGGGATCAAATCGGGCAGAGCGAATTCGGCGCCGCAGGTGCGGCAGCGCGCCCGGCCCGGAACTTCCTCGATCACGAGTTCGGCGCCCTCGGCGAGGGTCCCTTCGGCCGCGAGGCCGAAACAGAAGTGCAGGGAATCCGGAACCACCGCGCAGAGCATCCCGATCGCGACGGTCACGCGGTGCACCCGCCGCCCGGCAGCGTGTTCACACGCGCCGCTCACGATCCCCTGCGCGATTGCCAGCTCGTGCATGAGTTCTCTCGATTCATCGATGCGCCGATTCATCGCAGGCCGACCCACTCAGCGTACTCCGGCAACTTTCCCGCACAACCCGCTTACCAGGAGATCCGCTCGTCCCGGCTGCCCCCGGCGATCACTCGGCGCCGCCCCCTTCGGCGGTCCCAGGGATACGTCTACCCGCTGCGGTCCGGCCCTTCCGCGCTCACCTGCTGCGGACGTCACACCGTGGCCCGTGTGCCGACACCGGGCCCCGGCTGTGGGAGCACCACCCCGCGGGTCGCCGGTAGGCTCGACGCGTGACTTCCGCTCTGCAGCCCAACGGTTTTCGGTCCGCGCTCGTGCTGGGCGGAGGTGGATCGGTCGGCACCGTGTGGACGGTCGGGCTGCTGGTCGGCCTGCGGGAAGCCGGGATCGACCTCGCGCGAGCGGACCGCATCGTCGGCACCTCGGCCGGCGCGGTCGTCGCCGCGGTACTCGCCGAGGGCGGCGACGTCGCCCGCTTGCTCACCCCGCCCGAGCCGGGGAAGGAACCCGCCCCGGCCGTCCCTGCCGACGCCGCCGAACACGTGGCGCGAATGGACGCCCTGCTGGCGATGCCGCACTGGCCGAACCGCGATCTGATCATCACCTCGGTCGATGCCGAGTCCGGAGAGCTGCGGGCGTGGACCCGAACCGATGCGGCGTCCGTGGCGGAGGCGGTCGCGGCGAGCACGGCGGTGCCGGGAGTGTTCCCGCCGATCCCGATCGACGGCGGCCGCTACGCCGACGGCGGCGTGCGCTCCCCGATCAACGCCGACCTCGCGGCCGGCGCCGAGACGATCGTGATCCTCGAACCGGGCGCCCACCTCTACCCCCGAGCCGAGACCGACCACGAACTCGCCTCGGCCACAACGGTTTCCCTGTCCCCCGACGCCCAAGCCACAGCCGCCACCGGGGCGGACGTCTTCGATCCGGCCGCACTCCGGCCCGCCTACGAGGCGGGCCTGCGCCAGAGCGCGGTTGCCGCCGCACGCCTACGTGAGATCTGGCCCGCGCCATAGCCCGACGCATGTGCGGTCGGGCTGGTCACCGCCCGCCGGTCACCACGCCGACCGCGACACCGATGACCGCGGCGTTGTAGAAGAATCCGAGCACCGAATGCACAAGCACTTGTGCGCGGATGTCGCGATGTGCCCTGCACTTCGACGAGCCATTCCTCGGGGTCCTCCTCGCGCCGGTGCCGCCACAGCCGCACCGCCCAGATCCCGACGTAGACGGCTGTCAGCACGTCCCAGATCAGGAGCCAGGCGTTCGGAGCGCCGACCCACAACACGGCCAGCCCCACGACCACGAGCCCTGCCTCCATCACCCCGCTGACGATCACTCTCGGCCTGATCATGAACCGATCATCGTCGCAGTCGGCGCCCGATTGTCGGACGTACCGTCGGGCACCGCGTCGCGTTACGTCCTGCCGCCCCTGCGGCTTTCAGAAGATCCTCAGCTTCACGCGGCCGACGCAGCGACGGATCCGGTTTACGGTGGTGCGATGGGTAAGCCGTTCGCACCGATTCCGGCCGTCGTCGCGGCAGCCGGTCTGCTCGCCGCAGTGGGCGGATGTGCTCCCCTGCACGCCGCCCCGACCGGGGACCGGGCGGTCACGGTGGAGTCGAGCGGTCTGCCACGGCAGTACCTGATCCACGAACCGTCATCACCCGGGCCGGGGAGACGACCGGCCGTCCTCATCTTCCACGGCGGCGGCGGAACAGCCGAAAACATGGCCGCCACAACCGGTTTCGATGCCCTGGCCGACACCGAGGGTTTCGTCGCCGTCTACCCCGTCGGCTCCGACAAGAGCTGGAACGACGGCCGGGGCGCGGACACCACCGCGGGCGCGAAGCGGATCGACGATATCGCCTTCGTCTCCGCGATCATCGACCGCCTCGTCGCCGACAACGACGTCGATCCGACCCGCGTCTATGCCACCGGCCTGTCCAACGGCGCGATGTTCACCGAGTACCTCGGCTGCCGGCTCTCGGCCGAGATCGCCGCGATCGCGCCGGTCGCCGGACCGCTTCCCGCCGCCGATGCCGCCGACTGCGCGCCCACGCATCCGCTGCCGGTGCTCGAAATCCACGGCACCGCGGACCCGGTCGTCCCCTACGACGGCGGAGTCGTGCGGATGACCTCCGGCCGCCTCGGCCCTGGCACCAGCCCTGTCCTGTCCGTCGACGCCACCCAGCAACTGTGGCGCTCGAAAAACCGGTGCGGCCCCGTCACGACCGCCGAACTGCCGACTGTCGTCGACGACGGAACCACCGTCCACACCGCGACCGCCGCGTGTGCCGACAACACTCGGGTAGCGGCGTATTCGATCGACAACGGCGGCCACACCTGGCCCGGCGGCCCGCAATATCTGCCCGCCGCCCTCGTCGGCAAGGTCAGCCGGCAATTCGACGCCGCCACCGTCATCTGGCAGTTCTTCAGCGGCCGATAACGCCCCGAGTCCGTGGCAGGCGGCTACTTCGCGAGTGAGCGGCTGATGACCAGACGCTGAATCTGGTTGGTGCCCTCGAAGATCTGCGTGATCTTGGCTTCCCGCATATACCGCTCGACACGGAAGTCGCGGGTGTAGCCGTAGCCTCCGAAGACCTGCACCGCGTCGGTGGTCACCTTCATCGCGGCGTCGGTGGCTACGAGCTTGGCGACCGAGGCCTGCCGCGAGTAGGGCAGTCCGGCATCGCGACGGCGCGCGGCGTCGAGGTAGGTGGCCCGAGCAGAGTCGACGGCGGCGGCCATATCGGCGAGCAGGAACCCCAGGCCCTGATGATCGATGATCTTGCGGCCGAAGGTGCTGCGCTCCTTCGCATAGCCGACGGCCTCGTCGAGCGCCGCCTGCGCCAATCCCGTCGCCACCGCGGCGATCCCGAGACGCCCGGAATCCAAGGCGCTCAAAGCGATTTGCAGACCTTGCCCCTCGGCGCCGATCCGCCGCTCCGCGGTCAGGTACGCGTCGTCGTAATGCGCGGTCGTGGTCGGCACCGCGTGCAGGCCCATCTTTTCCTCGGGCTTGCCGAAACTCAGACCCTCGAGGTCCTTCGGCACCAGGAAGCACGAGATCCCGCGCGAGCCTTCACCGGTCCGGGCGAACACGTTGTAGAAGTCGGCGATCCCCCCGTGAGTGATCCACGCCTTGGTGCCGTTGAGCCGATAACCACCGTCTACCGGCACGGCCTTGCACGCCACCGCCGCGGCATCCGATCCCGCTTGCGGTTCGGACAGGCTGTAGGCGCCGATCGTGGTGCCGCCGAGCATTTCCGGTAGCCAGCGGCGCTGCTGTTCCTCGGTCCCGAACGCCATCAGCGGATGGCAGGCGAGGCTGTGCACGCTCACCGCCACCGCGACGGCCGCCCACCGCGCCGCGATCTCCTCGAGCACCTGCAAATACACCTCGTAGGGCTGGCCGCCACCGCCCCACTCCTGCGGATACGGGAGACTCAGCAACCCCGCCTCGCCGAGCGTGGCGAAGACACCGCTCGGATACGACTCCGACCGCTCGTGCTCGTCGACGATCGGCGCGAGCGCCTTGTCCGCGATGTCACGGGTGAGCTGGATCAGCTCGTGCGCCTCGTCGGTGGGCAGCAATCGATCGACAGCCACGACATCCTCCCTCTCGGCTACGCCTGGCAGTACTCTGTTATCGGCCACAGTACTGTTCGGCGAACAGTACTGCAACACTCACTTGAGTACTATTCAGGCATGACGCAGACGACTCGCAGCGGTTTCGGCACCCGGCGGCGGACCGAACTGTTCGACGCACTCGTCGACCTCTTCCTGACCGAGGGCTTCGCCCATCTCACCCTCGACGAGATCGCCGCGCGGCTGCGCTGTTCCAAGAGCACGCTCTACACCCTCGCCGGCAGCAAGGAACAGCTGGTCCGCGCCGCCACCGTGCACTTCTTCCGGCGCGCCACCGACGATGTCGAGCAACGCATCGCGACCACCACCGGTGCCCGCGAACGCATCATCGCCTATCTGTCCGCCGTCGGAGCCGTCCTCGGCGCCGCATCGCAGCAGTTCATGACCGACCTGGACGCCTTCGCACCCGCCCGGGAGGTCTACGAACAGAACACCCGCCTCGCGACGAGAAGAGTCCGCGAATTGGTCGACGACGGAGTCGCGGCCGGCGAATTCCGGGAAGTACACGCCGCTTTCGCCGCCGACCTCGCCGCGACCATGATGGTCCGCATTCAGCAGGGCGGTGTCCGCACCGAAACCGGCCTCGACGACGCCGACGCCTACCGCGAACTCGCGGCCATCCTCACCACCGGCATTCAGCGGTAGAGACCGCGCAGCGCCCGGCACGCGGCTTCGACGATCTCGTCGGCGGTCACCTCGATCGCACCGTCGAGCCAGGCGGTGACCAGTTCGGCCATACCGCCGATGAACAGCAGACCGGAGGTTTCGTCGGCGGCCCGGCTGCGGCCGGCATCGCCGAGCCACGTTCGCACTTCGAGGGCCGACTCGTGCGCCAGGTGCCGCAGCAATTCCGTTCGCTGCCTTCGCAAGTGCGGAAACGCCACCGACTCGACGATCGCGACGCGACCCTTGCGCGGATCCTCGACCAGCAGCCGCACGAACGCGCCGATCGATGCCCGCATGCGGGCTTCCGGATCATTTCCCGCCGCGTCGGCGGCGCTGCGGCTGGTGTTCTCGATGTCGACGGCGATCCCGTCGAGCACGGCTTCGAGCAGGGCGTCGAGTCCGGTGAAACTCTCGTAGAAGTAGCGCTCGCTGAGTCCGGCCACCGCACACACCGCGGTCATCGTCGTCCGTGTCCCCGCCTCGGCCCACACCGTGAGCCCCGCGTCCAGCAGCCGCGACCGGCGTTCGGTGGCCCGTTCGGCGGCGGTCGCTCCGCGATAGACCCCTGATTGCACGGCCATGGCCCCAGCATGCCACAGCGAGTTCCACACGAAGATTGACAGGATGTCCTTCCTGAATCAGGCTGTGACGTGAGCGACATCACAGAGACGAGGTGTGCGATGACGGCCGACGCCCTGCAGACCAGGCCCATCCCGACGCAGCGGCGGGAGGACCGCGGCTACCCCGTACTCGGGCAAGTTTTGCAATTCGCCCAGGACCCGCTGGCTCTGTTCCAGCGCGAATGGGATCACTACGGGCCGGTCGCCCCGATGTACTCACTCGGCCGGACCGCGGCCCTGCTGCTCGGCCCCGACGCGTGCGGCGAGGCACTGCTGAACAAGGACGGGGCGCTGGCCAACGGTCCGGCGTGGTCGCGGCTGGTCGGCCCGTTCTTCCACGGCGGGCTCATGCTCATCGATTTCGACGAGCACAAGCGGCATCGGCGAATCATGCAGCAGGCGTTCACCCGCCCCCGCCTGCAGGCCTATACCGAGCGCCTGCATCCGGCGATCGAACAGGGTGTCGCGCAGTGGGGTGAGAGCGAATCCTTCCCCGCCTACTGGAAACTCAAGCAACTCACCCTCGATATCGCCGCCGATCTGTTCATGGGTGGCGCCGCGGACACCTCACCGGCCCAGATGGAGCGGATCAACAAGGCGTTCATCGCGTGCGTGCAGGCCGCGGCCGGAATCGTGCGCGGCAACGTGCCGTTCACCCGCTGGGGCAGGGCCTATCGCGGCCGGCGAGTGCTCGAAGACTTTCTACGGCACTATCTGCCCGCGAAACGCGCCGAGCAGACCGACGACATCTTCTCGGTGCTGTGCCATATCGAAGACGAGAACGGTGCCCGGTTCAGCGACGACGACGTGGTCAACCACATGATCTTCTTGATGATGGCCGCCCACGACACCTCCACCATCACCACCTCGACGATCCTGCAGTACCTCGGACAACACCCGGAATGGCAGCAGCGTTGCCGCAGTGAGGCATCGGCGCTGGGCCCCGCGCCGTCGATGGCCGAACTCGAGCGCCTGGAGTCCATCGATCTGGTGATGCGCGAGGCGCTGCGACTGCGCGCCCCGGTTCCGGTCCTGGTCCGCTACGCGGTGAAAGACACGGTGATCCAAGGGGTTCGAATCCCGGCCGACACCGATGTGGTCGTCGGAATCCAGTTCACCCATCTGATGCCGCAGTACTGGACCGACCCGCACACCTTCGATCCCGACCGCTTCGGCCCCGAACGCCGCGAGGACAAATCCCATCGCTTCGCGTGGGAGCCCTTCGGCGGCGGCGCGCACAAATGCATCGGCATGCATTTCGGTGGGCTGGAAGTGAAGTCGATCATGCATCGCCTGCTGCGCGACTACCACTGGCGGGTGGATCCCGCCTACGTCGCGCCCCTGGACTACCACTCCCTGCCCTACCCCAAGGACGGCCTGCCCATCACCTTCGTCCGCAACTGAGCGCGCCCGCTATCTCCGCGGCAAGCCCATCACCAGGGTGGCGATGGTGTTGAGCTGGATCTCCAGGGTCCCGCCGCCGATCACCCAGCTGGGGATGTCGAGTTCGTGGAGGACGACTTCGCAGTCCTTCTCGTTCAGCGCCGCGGCCGGCCCGACGAGTTCGAGCGCGGCGGCCGCGGCGTCGGTGTGCAGCATGGAGGCCGCGGCCTTGGAAATGCTGGTGGCCGGGCCGATTGCGTGACCGTCGAGGCGGCGGATGGTCTCGCGCAGGTTCATCGCCGAGATGGCGGCTCCGCGGGCACTGATCCGTCCCAGCACACGCAGGGCGTTGTCGCGACTGCCCGCGTACTCCCCGCGCTCGATGATGCCGACGATGCGGGAGTTGTGCCCGGGGTCGCGGACGCCACCGATGAAAAGCCGTTCCTGGGCAAGGGTTTCCAGCGTCAGCGCCCAGCCCTGTCCGACCTCGCCGAGGACCATGTCGCCGGGTACGAAGGCGTCGTCGAAGAACACCTCGTTGAATTCGGCGTTACCGCTGGACTGGGTGATCGGCCGGACCGTCACCCCCGCACCGTGCATATCGACCAGGAACATGGTCAGGCCCCGGTGGCGTTCGGCCTCGGGATCGGTGCGGGCCAGCAGCAGTCCCCAGTCGCAGCGATGCGCCAGTGTGGTCCAGATCTTCTGCCCGTTCAGCCGCCAGCCGTCGCCGTCCTCGGTGGCGCGCAGGCTCAGCGACGCCACATCCGAACCCGCCTCCGGTTCGCTCATCAGCTGGCACCAGATCTCCTCGCCGCGCAGGGCGGGCGCGGCCAGCCGGGCGAGCTGTTCGGGGGTGCTGCGCTGCAGCACGATCGGCACCACCCACTGGCCGATTCCCATGGAGGGCTGGGCGATTCCGTGCTTGTCGTATTCGTCCTGCAGGATCAACTGTTCCAGCGGACCGGCCTCGATCCCCCACGGTTTCGGCATCGGCGGCGAGACCAGCCCGGAGTCGGCGAGCAGGGTCCGCCGGGGGCCGGTATTGGTGGCGTCGTGGTCACCGATCTTGCCCGGATTCGGATTGTCCAGGGCGGCGGCCCGGTCCAGAATCTCCGAAACCCATTCGCGGAACGAGGAATCGGTTTCCGGCAGCGGCACCGCGAATGTGCGCGGGCCGCCGAGCGCGACCTCACCGAGGCGGCGTTCCCAGCTCTCCGCGCACCCGCCGAGCCCGGCCAGCGACATCGCCCGCCGCCAGTACAGGTGCAGATCGTGCTCCCAGGTGAACCCGATCGCGCCGTGCAAGCACAGACATTCCACGGCCGCGTGCACGGCGTTGCCGAGGGTGGTGAGCGCGGCGCCGGCCGCGGCGTGCGTGCGCTGAGCCGGTTCGTCGGCGAGGCCGCGCACCGCGTCCCAGGCCGCCGAGGTGGCCAGTTCACTGGTGATCAGCAGTTGCGCGGCACGGTGCTGCACGGCCTGGAAGGAACCGATGGGGCGGCCGAATTGCTTGCGGGCCTTGACATATTCGATGGCCGTGTCCGAACACCAGCGGATCACCCCAGCCGCTTCGGCGGCCATGAAGGCGGTGGCGACCGCCTCGGCGTAGCCCGAGTCGATGCCGGTGAGCTCGATTCCGGCGACATCGTGCAGGCGGACGACGGCGAGGTCGCGGCCGAGGTCCGATCCGGCACACGCCTCGATCCGCACGCCCGCGGCGCCACGTTCCACCAGCAACCAGCGGGTCCGGTCGCCGTCGGCCGCGGCCACCAGGAGTACGTCGGCCGCGGCGGCGCCCAGGACCGGGGCGGTGGTACCGCTCGCCCCGCCGTCGGCGAACCGCACCCCGTGTCCGGCATCCACGGTCGCACCGGTCCCGCCCTCGGCGAAACGTCGCAACGTATCGCTCACCGCCGCAACGGATTCCGCCGAGGCGACGATGGCGCTGGTGATCACCGAGGGCAGGAGCGGGCCGGGCAGCAGCGCCCGCCCGGCTTCGGCGAGCACCACCGCGATCTCGTCCGGAGTTCCGCCCTGTCCGCCCACCTCGTCCGGCAGATGCACACCGGGCAGACCCAGTGCGACCAGGTCGGCCCAGAAGGTGGGCCGTTCGCCGGCGGCGAGGCGATCGGTGTGCTTGCGGGTGTATTCACGGGTGTGGTGGCGGTCGGCGAATCCGCTGACGGCCTGCGCCAGCGCCGCCTGATCCGCGGTCAGGGCTAGGGGCACGATCTCACTCCGCTCGGCGTCGATACGGTCCGGGCTCCCGGCCGCGCACCCCGATTAGAACAGGTTCGCAGCGATGTGCGGGGCGGTTCACCGCGAGGACGTGACGCCCTGCGTCGCGGCGCGCGCGTGCGCGGGCCGGGTCGCCACCCCGTGCCAGGCCGACCCCGCCCCGGATTCGCCGATGCGGTAGATCTGCACGGTCGCGGCCACGCTCGCGGCGATCGCGACGACAGCCACCGCGCCCACCACCAGCCGGGAGAGCCCGCGCTCACGGGTCGCACGCATATGAACCACCACGATCAGGCCCGCCGCGACGAGCAACGCGACGGCGAAGTAGAGGAAGGTGTCGCCGAGATGGGTGTGGGTGCTCAGATCGGGATTGGCGCCGACCCGGCGCTCGAGCCATTCACCGGCCTCGGTGGTGATCGGAGTCAGGACGAGGACCACCACCGCCAGCGCCAGGTTCAGCCACACGAACCGCCGGCGCGCCGCCGGCCACAGCGCACACGCGATGGTGAGCACGGCGGTCAGCGGCACCAGCACCACCACGAAATGGACCAGAAGGATATGAGCGGGCAGCCCATTGAGAGTCGACATCGAAGGTCTTTCTTTCGGACGGACGAACGCGCGCCAGCGTTCCACGACCCTGCTGTGAAATCGCTGAGCCGCGACGCCGTCGTGATGAAGGTGACACTGCCGTCGGCCCCCGCCGATGTCGGCGGCGGTACAGCCGGGCCGCAGTGGGTAGTCGACGGCCATAGGCGAATGTTTGCTGTCCTGCTGCCGGGCCGTATCTGCGCGCGACCGATCGAAAAACTCTCTCCCGCAATCTATTCGACGACCGAAGGAGTGGAAATCGATGGTTCTGAACGAGACGTACACGCTGTCCAACGGTGTGCGGGTGCCCAAGCTGGGGTTGGGCACCTGGTTCATCGACGACCACGAAGCGGCCCGGGCGGTGGCCGACGCCGTCGACATCGGATACCGCAATATCGACACCGCGCAGGCGTACGGAAACGAACGCGGCGTCGGGGAAGGGATCCGTACCAGCGGCGTCGCGCGTGAGGATCTGTTCGTCTCCAGCAAACTGGCGGCGGAAATCAAGAACTACCCCGACGCGGCCGCCGCCATCGATCGTTCGCTCGAAACGATGGGACTCGACCACATCGACCTCATGCTGATCCACAGTCCGCAGCCCTGGGCCGATTTCCGGGGCGGGGACTACGCGGAGGGCAATCGGGAGGCCTGGCGCGCCCTCGAGGACGCGTATCGAGCGGGCAAGCTGCGGTCCATCGGCGTGTCCAACTTCGAACAGCACGACCTCGACAACATCCTCTCGGCCTGCACCGTCGCGCCACAAGTGAATCAATTGCTCGTGCACGTCGGAAACACTCCGGCCGACCTCATCGCCTACTGCGAGGACGAGAACATCCTCGTGGAGGCCTACTCCCCCATCGCGCACGGGGAAATACTCGAGAATCAGGACCTCGCCGCGATGGCGGACCGCTACGGAGTGACCGTGCCGCAGCTGTGCATCCGCTACACCCTGCAACTCGGCACGCTCCCGCTGCCGAAAACGGCGAACCCGGATCACATGCGAAGCAACGCCCAGGTCGATTTCGTGATCGCCGACGACGACATGCGGGCGCTGCGGAACATGGAGCAGTTCCAGGATTACGGCGAGTCCGGCAGGTTCCCGGTTTTCAGCGGTCGGTAGCCGCGGTGGGCGGGATGCCGAGTGCGAGCAGGGCGGTGTCGTCGTCGACGCCGTCGAATCCCGCGAGCAGCTCGGTCAACGCGGCGATCAGCGCGGGCGCCGAGACCGGGCCGAGGGCATCGATGAATTCGCGAAGACGTTCCTCACCGAGGCGTTCGCGACCGCGGACGCGGGCCTCGGTGAGGCCGTCGCTGTAGAGCAGCAGGGTATCGCCGGGTGCGAGATGTACTGCGCGCCCGGCGAATACCGCATCCGGAAGTGCGCCGACCAGCATGCCGCCCGGAGTCTCGAGCAATTCGGTGGCGCCCTCGGCCCGGATCAGCACCGGTGGCGGATGCCCGCCGGCGGCCAGGGTGAGCGTCGCGCCGGTGGGAGTGGGGCGCACGGAGCCGTAGACCACGGTGCAGAAACCCGTTGTGCCGGTGTCGAATTCGCGGCACAACACCGTGTTGAGGTGTGCCAGCACGGCCAGGGGGTCCGGGTCGTAGACCGCCGCGGCGCGCATCGTGTATCGCGCCGAGGACGTCACCACCGCGGCGTCGGCGCCTTTGCCGCAGACGTCGCCCAGGAAGAATCCCCAGGTGTCGGGGGTCAGCGGGAACAGGTCGTAGAAGTCGCCGCCGACCTCGTCGGCGGACGCGGGATGGTAGTAGGCGGCGACCTGCATACCCGGCACCGCCGGCAGTTCGGACGGCAGCAGACTGCGCTGCAGGGTGGCGGCCAGGGTGAACGCCCGCTCTCGTTCATGCTCGGCGGCCTGGCGAGCGCGCAGGAGCTCCTGCTCGTAGGCGCGGCGCTCGCGGGCATCGAAGACCGTGGTGCGGATCAGTTGCGCGGTGCCGTCGGAGCCGCGTTTCACCACCGACGTCACCAGCACCGGCAACCTCGTCCCGTCGGCGCAGCGCAGGTCGAGAGCCAGGCCGTTGACGTGACCGTGCATGGCCAGCATCGGCGCCATATGGGTCTCGTAGTAGATGCGCGCGCCCACCGCGAGGATATCGGTGAATGCGCGGCGGCCGATCAGCTCGGACCGCTCGTAGCCCAGCCAGCCCACCAGGGTGCTGTTGATCTTGGCGATCGTGCCGTCCATCAGGGTGGACAGGTATCCGCACGGCGCGTTGTCGTAGAGGTCCTCCGCGCTGTCCTCCAGCATCGCCGAGAAGGCGGGGTCGGCATCGGGTGACCGCTCGCTGTCGCGACGGCCGGACTCGCCCTGCCCGCACATCATCATCGGCTTGCCGCGGTCCGGCTCGCGAACGCTTCGATGGCGGCGGCGGTGAGTTCGGGGGCGCTCAGTTGCGGGCAGTGCCCGGTGGCGTCGAGGGTGACCAGTTCGCTGCCCCGGATCCGGTCGTGAACGAATCGGCCCACCTCGCGCGGGGCGATCGGATCCTGCGCGGTTTCCAGGATCAGCGTCGGCACGCTCACCTGCCGCAGGTCGGCACGATTGTCGGACAGGAAGGTGGCCCGCGCGAAAACCCGCGCGATCGCCGGATCCATCCGGCAGAAACTCTCCGTCAACTCGGCGCCCAGTTCCGGCCGGTCCGGATTGCCCATGATCACCGGGGCCATGGACGCCGACCAGCCCAGATAGTTGGCCTCGAGGGCGTCGAGCAATTCCTCGATATCGGCGCGGCTGAATCCACCGCGGTAGTCACCGTCGTCGATATACCGCGGGGAGGGCGTCACCAGCACCAGCTTCGCGAACCGTTCCGGCGCCCGATTCGCCGCCAGCACCGCGATCATCGCCGACACGGAATGGCCGACCAGCACCACATCACGCAGATCCAGCTCGGCACAGATATCGATGATGTCGTCGGCATAGGCGTGCAGGTCGCCGTACCGGTCGGCCGACCACGCCCGGACATCCGAGCGGCCCGAACCGACATGATCGAACAGCACCACCCGGAAACGCCGCGCCAGGATCGGGGTGACCAGGCGCCACATGTTCTGATCACAGCCGAATCCGTGCGCCAGCAGCAGCGTCGGCCCCTCCGCCGGGCCGAGGACGACCACGTTGTTCCTGTCACGCACTGCCACCCGACATGCTTACCACGCCGACGCCGGGCCGACCTTCTCCTCGGGGCCGCGCGTGCCGAAGCCCTCACCGGCACCGGACGCGGTGCACGTTCAGTCCGGCGGCCCTGCTCCGGCCGGGCGCAGCCCGAGGCGGGCGAGTTCGCTCAGCACGGCCGCGACGGCGTCCGGGACGGCCGCCGCTACCGGGCCGGACAGGCCGACACCCGGATCGAGGCACTGTGCCTCGACCGCGACGACGACGAGTTCGGCCGGGGCCTGGCCCAGGACTCGCGCGAGCGGCAGCGCGTCCGCAACGCCGAGCGCGTGCGAACCGGCGGCGCGAGGGCACCCGCGCAGGTCCTCGACCGTGGTGCGCCACACCCGCCCGGGAGCCGGGGGATCGCAGCGAACCGCGTCCACGACCACCGCGAGCTCGAGACCGGCCCACAGGTCGAGAAGGCCGGTGGGTTCGCCGTCACACTGCGCCACTCTGACGGCGGGGATGCGCAGCGATTCGAGGCGACGGGCCACGGCGGGGCCGATGCCGTCGTCGTGGCGGTAGTCGTTCCCGACGCCGATCACCACGGCCCGCGGTCCGGTCATCGGCGGACCAGGTCGAGCTCGAGGAAGTGCGCCGAGCAGGAGATGCACGGGTCGTAGTTGCGGATCGTGCGTTCACACAGGTGGGTGAGTGCCGCATCGTCCAGTCCGAGGTTGGCCTCGACCACCCGGCGCAGGTCGTCCTCGATCGCGGCCTGATTCTGCGAGGTGGGCGGAATGATGGTGGCCGCGCCGACGACTCCGGCGTCGTCGGTTTCGTATCGGTGGTAGAGCACTCCGCGGGGAGCTTCGCTGACGCCGTGGCCGACACCGGCACGCGGCCGCGCCGGGACCGCCGGTCGCGCGGGTCGCTCGTAGTCGTCGATCAGCCGGAGCGCTTCGTCGAGGGCGTAGACGAGTTCGACGGCGCGAACGAGGATGCTGCGGAAGGGGTTACGGCACCGCGCGCGCAGGCCCGCGGCCGCCGCGACCTCGCGGGCCAGCGGTGACAGCTGCGCGGAGTTGAGGCTGTAGCGGGCGAGCGGCCCGGCGAGGTAGCGCCGGCCGTCCAACCGGGCGTGCAACGCGGTGGAATGCGGCACCTGCCCTTCGACGACGTGCGCACCGAAATCGGCTGCGGTGAACGAGGTTCCGGTATCGCTGCGCAGGGTGCCGTCTTCGATGGCGTACCCGTCCGGCGCGGTGAGGGCGAGCAGGTCGTGGTCGAGTTCGAGGTCGGGAAAGTCGAATCCCGCGGCGAATGCGGCGGTCTCGACGGCGTAGTCCCGCGCGCGACGCAGCTGTTCGGCGATCGGATCGAACCGGGCCCGATCCGGTACCGCGTAGAAGCCGCCGATCCGGACGTTGATCGGATGGATCGAGCGACCCCCGACGAGTTCGAGCAGGCTGTTGCCCGCCTTCTTCACCGCCAGACCGTGTTCCACCAGTTCCCGGTGGTCGGCGGCCAGCGCGACGGCATCGGGATAGCCGAGGAAATCGGGCAGGTGCAGCAGGTAGATGTGCAGGGCGTGGCTGGAGATCCACTCACCGCAGTACAACAGCCGCCGCAACGCCGCCAGCGGCGCGTCGAGGCGGATATCGCAGAGTTGTTCGAGTGCGTTACACGCGCTGGTCTGATAGGCCACCGGGCAGATTCCGCAGATGCGGGCGGTGAGATCGGGCGGCTCGGTGTAGGCCCTGCCCCGCAGGAACGCCTCGAAGAACCGTGGCGGCTCGTAGATGTTCAATTCCGCGCGGGTGACCTTGTCGCCCTCGACGACGACCCGCAGGGCTCCTTCGCCCTCCACCCGAGCCAGCGAATTCACCGTCAATCGCCTACTGCGGTGGCTCATCTCGCCCCCTTTCCGCAAACGGCGGTGCGGCCGCGGCGAATGTGGCGAACACCCGATCGACATCGTCGTAGGACATGCCGTTGACGCGCAGGATCGGAAGCAGCGCACCGATATTGGGGCGGGCCATCGGCCCGAAGCATCCGAAACAGCCGCGGTGATACGACGGGCACAGGGCGCCGCAGCCGGCCTGGGTGACCGGGCCCAGGCACGGTATGCCGTCGGCGACCATGACGCAGGTATTGCCGCGGCGCTTGCATTCGGTGCACACACTGGTGTCGGGCAGATCGGGTGCGCGACCGGCCAGCAGGGCGCAGAGGGTGTCGAGGAGCTGGCGGCGGTCGATCGGGCAGCCGCGCAGTTCGTAGTCCACTCGCACATGCGCGGCGATCGGGGTCACGGTGTCCAGCGTCGAGATGTACTCCGGGCTCGCGTACACGATCGAGGTGAAGTCGCCGATATCGGCGAAGTTGCGCAGTGCCTGGATGCCGCCGTGGCTCGCGCAGGCGCCGATCGTGACGAGAATGCGTGACTGCGAACGGATTTCGGCGATCCGATCGACCTCTTCGGGCGTGGAGACCGATCCCTCGACCAGCGACACGTCGTAGGGCCCGGGTTCGACCGCACTGGACGCCTCGGTGAAATGCGCGATCCGGATCCGGCCCGCGAGCGTCAGCAGCTCGTCCTCGCAGTCCAGCAGGGTGAGCTGGCAGCCGTCGCAGGAGGTGAACTTCCATACCGCGAGTGTCGGGACGGTCATCACAACTCCCGTACCGTCATCAGCGGTCCGGCCACCGCGTAGTCGACGACGGGACCGTCCCGGCAGATCAGTAGCGGCCCGAGCTGGCAGTGGCCGCATCGGCCCACGCCGCACTGCATATTGCGCTCCATCGACAGCCGGATGTCGCCGCGGGCCACGCCGTGCCGAATCAGCGTCTGCGCGCAGAACCGCATCATCGGTTCCGGCCCGCACAGGAATGCGGTGGTGCGCGCGGGATCGACGACGAGCGCGCGGAGGGGTTCGGTGACGAAGCCGACCCTTCCGGTCCAGCCGGGAGCCGGGTGATCGACGGTCCGGTACAGCTCGAGCCGGCTGTCGGCCTGCCATGCGCGCTGATCGTCCCGGAAGAGGGTCTCACCGGGGGTTCGCGCGCCGGTGATCAGCACGATCCGGCCGTATTCGGCTCGCCGCGCCAGCGCCTCCAGCACGATCGGACGCAGCGGCGCCATCCCGACTCCACCGCCGACGACGACCAGATCGCGGCCGACGGCGGAATCGAGATCCCATCCGGTGCCGAACGGCCCGCGCACCCCGATCACGGCACCGGGCGGTGAGTCGTACAGCGCGGAGCTCACCGCACCGACCGAGCGGATGGTGTGCTCGAGGAAATTGTCTGCGGCACAGGGATTTCCGCTGACCGAGATGGCGATCTCGCCCACCCCGAATCGGTAGAGCATCATGAACTGGCCGGCCCGGAACCGTTGTGCCGCATCAGCTATCGGGGCGAGGATCAAGGTCGCGGTATCGGCGGTCTGCGCGATGCGCTCGACCACCCGATAACGGAGCATGGTGTCCGGGTCGGCGACCACGGCGGCGGCCGGCGCGCTGCTCACCGCCCACCTCCGCTCTCCCCCCGGCGCAGCGGGGCGGTCGTGGCCGCCTCGCCCGGATTGCGGTAGAGGTTCAGCAACCTCGCCCGGGTGGCCTGCAGCCGCTCCACCAGCGCCTCGAAGAGCAGCAAGGTAAGCGTGTAGCCGAATTTCGGGTCGGCATCGGCGATGTCGGCCAGGCGGGCCGCATCGAATTCGATCGCCTGCACGGGCTCGGTGGTGACGGCGCCGAAATGCCAGCGGTAGGGAGGCACGAGCCATGACCATCCGAGCAGATCACCGGGTCCGAGGGTCTGCACCACGAAGGGCTCGCGGCCGGGAAGCGTCGCGTCCACGGCTACACATCCCGATCGGAGAAGCCAGCATCGGTCGGCTCGGCGGCCCTCCGTGATCAGCCGCTGCCCGGCGGGATAGCGGACGTTTCGCCCGGCTCGCGCGAGCGTGCCGAGTTTGCCGCGGTCCAGCGTGGCGAGCGGCGCGAAGGCTGACAGTTCCTCAGCGGTGGTCATCCTCGCCTCCTTCGGCCGTTTCCGCCAGGCGGGCGACCTCGACGGTCAGGTCGATACCCGCGGGGCACCACGCGATGCAGCGTCCGCACCCCACGCAACCGGAACTGCCGAATTGGTCGTACCAGGTACTCAATTTGTGGGTCAGCCACTGCCGGTACCGGCTCTCTCCCGACTGCCGCACACTGCCGCCGTGCAGATGGGAGAAGTCGAGTTCGAAGCACGAGGCCCACCGCTCCCAGCGCTCGGCATGTGTGCCGGTGAGATCGGTGACGTCCTCGGTGGTGGTGCAGAAACAGGTGGGACACACCATGGTGCAGTTGGCGCAGGTGAGGCAGCGGCTCGCGACGTCCTGCCAGTGTGGCGATTCGCGGGAGCGGCGAAGCACGTCGCGGACATCGACATCCGGCATGCTGCGTCCCATCCGGTCCGCCGCCGCCGCGACCTCGGCTCGCGCCGCCGATATCTCCGCCTCCGAACTCGGTTCGCCGACCAGTTCGGCGGCGATGCGCGCACCCGCCTCGGTACCCACGTCGACGAGGAACCGGTGCCCGGTGTCGTCGATGCGTTCGGTGAGGGCGAGGTCGTAGCCGGAGGACACGTCCGGACCGGTGTGCATCGATGCGCAGAAGCACACGCCGCCCGGCTCGGTGCAGTTCACGCCGATGATGAACAGCTCCCGGCGCCGCGCCGCGAACGCCGAGTCGGGATGGGCGCCGCCGCCGAGCACCTGCCCGAGCACGCCGATCGCGGCCATATCGCAGCCGCGCACTCCGAGAAATGCGGTCGGCGTCGGAATATCCTGCACCGGTTCGGAATTCAGATCCGCGTCGAACCGGGCGATCCGGCGATGAGGCGGCTGGAGGAATTGTTTCCACGATCCCGGGCCGGCCGAATGCGAGAAGACGGCTTCGTCGTCGCGCCGGAACAGCCGATATCGCCCCGGCTCGGTGTGCACACCCCAGCCCCCGGGCAGCCGGGCGCCCGAATCGAGCTCGTCGAGGACTATCGCCCCATCGCGGACCTGCGGGCCGATGACCCGGTATTCGTGCTCGACGAGGACGGTGACGAGCCGATCCAGGCCCGCCCGGTCGATCGTCACGTTGTCGCCGATGGTCATGTGGAGCCTCTGTTCGCCGCAGAGTCGGTATTCGTCGCCGGTTCGCATTCCAGCCTCGTCGCGGGGGTGCCCGACCGGGAGCGCCGAAGGTCCCGGCCGGGGGGCCGGAAGGCCCGAATCGGATCCATCCACGGCAACCGGCGCCGTTGTCCTCGGTGGTCCACGGCGCCGGATCGTCGACCGGCCGGGCCACGAGATCGCCGAGAACCGGATTCGCGCCGAGGGTGCCGGGTAGACTTTCGCCGCGTGCGGGAATCGGCCTCGGTCGCCGATTCCCGTTGCCCGCAACACGTTCGACACGGCACTCCGCATATCGCCGTTGCCGCTTCGTCTCGGAAAGGATTGCGACGTGGAATCCGGCTCCCCTGTCGACCTGCGACAGAACCAGCCCCACACTGCCCGCATGTACGACTACTACCTCGGCGGCCAGGACCACTACAGCGCGGATGCGGAAGCGGCCGAGAAGGTCGTGGCGACCTGGCCCGGAGTGCGGGTGGCCGCGCAGCAGAACCGGGCGTTCATCCACCGTGTGACACGGTTCCTGGCGAACGCGGGGATTCGTCAATTCCTCGATATCGGAACGGGTATCCCCACCGAGCCGAATCTGCATCAGGTGGCCCAGCAGGTCGCCCCCGACTCGCGGGTCGTCTACGTCGACAACGATCCGATCGTGCTCGTCCACGCCCGGGCGTTGATGATCAGCTCCCCGGAGGGACGCACCAACTACATCTCCGCCGACGTCACCACCCCCGAAGCGATTCTCGACGCCCCGGGATTGCACGAGACGCTGGACCTGACCCAGCCGGTCGCGGTCAGCCTCAACGCGCTGATGCATTTCGTGCCCGACGAGCACGGCGCCTACGGGATCATCGAGACGCTGATGAAGCGGTTCGTGCCCGGCTCGTACCTGGTGATGACGCATGTCACCCCGGACTTCGATCCGACGGCGATAGCGACGGTGGTCGAGATCTACCGCCGCAGCGGTCTGCCGTGCCAGGTCCGCAGCCGCGACGAGTTCGCGCGCTTCTTCGACGGCATGGAGCTGATCGAACTGGGTGTCGAGGTGCCGCACCGCTGGCGCCCCGACGGTGTCGCACCCGCGAAGAAGATGGACGTGCAGGTGTCCGCCTACGCGGCCGTCGCACGCAAGTAGCCCGGTCCCCGCATCGTCCGGAACAGGCTGTGCCGCAACCGTTTCGGCGGCAGCTGCTCCCGAACGCCGTCCCGCGCTATCGGCACGCGGGACGGCCGAGCGACGATCGGCCGTCGGTGATGCGCAGCGCCTTGAGCCGGGCATACAGCGTGGTGCGGCTGATGCCGAGTTCGTGGGCCGTCTTGAGCTTGTTGCCCTGATTGCGGCGTAGCGCCTCGACGATGGCATCGCGCTCGGCGCGCTCGCGACCGGAAAGGCGGCGGGCCCGCGAGGACACGCGGTAACGGTCCGGCAGGTCGGCTACCGTCACGTCCCCGCGATGGCGATGCCGCAGCACATGCGCCAGGACGGCCTTGAGTTCGTGCAGGTTGCCGGGCCACGGGTGGGTGGCGAGCAATTCGATCACGCTCGGCAGCAACCGCACATCGGCGGACGGATCGAGCTCGTGCAGCAGGGTTTTCGTGATCGCGGGCAGTTCGGCGACGCGTTCGTGCAGCGGCGCCACGTCCACCCGCTGCACACACCTGGCCGCCAGCGCGGCATGCGCGCCGTGGGTAGTGCGCAGCGGCAGCGAGGTGAGCAACACTCTGCGCCCGCGCGCGGCGTCGATCGCATCGATCAGTTGGTCGACCACCGGCTCCGGCAGGGCATCGACCCCGTCGACGCAGACGGCGCCACCGGGGCCGGACAAGTTCTCCCGCAGCCTGTCGATCCAGTGCTGGGCGCCGTCCGCCGCGACGTCCGCGCATTGATGGAATTCCACGTCTGCGCCGCGCGCCAGCCGCCGAGCCTCGCTGCTGCGGCCGGAGCCTCGTTCGCCGACGATCAGAACCGGTCCCGTCGCCCCTTCCAGCGCCCGGTGCCCGGTGGTGCCCGCCGGCACCCTGGTCACGGTCGCGGCCTCTTCGAGGGGTTCGAAGTGGAACAGCATGCCGGTGCCGGCGCCGGGCGCCTGGGACAGATGAATGCGCACCGCCGCACCGGACGCGAGCCGAACCTCGGTGACGCGCGGATGTGCGGCGGTCCGCTCCGCCAGCAGGCGCAACAGCGCGTAGTCGGACGGGCCGAGCAGATCCACCGCGCTCTTGTTGGTCAGCACGATGTCGTCACCGACCGCGGCGATGGCGCGCCGCTGCCGGGAAACGGTCTGGAACGCGGCCAGCAGCGCACGTTCGGACGCCTTGGCCTGATCCAGCAGCCGTTGTTCGATATCCTGTGCCGCCCGCTGCAGAAACGGGCCGAGCAGCGGATCGGCGTGGGTGTTGGTGCTGGTGATGTCCAAGGCGCCGACCAGGCGGCGGGTGACCGGATGCAGGATCGGGTGACCGTAGCAGGTGAATCCCTTGAAGCGCTCGATGTAGTGCTCGGAGCCGTTGACGGCGATGCCGCGGCGGGTTTCGAGCGCGGTACCCAGCGCATTGGTGCCGAAGGTGTCCTCAGCGAGGCTGGTTCCGCTCCGGATGCCCAGTGTGTCCAGCGCCTGCTCGAAGCGCGGATCGCCGAACCACCGGTAGACCAGCCGGCACTCGCGATCCGCGAGCAGCAGGCTGTAGGCGGTGTCGGCGAGGGCGACCGCCATCTGATCGAGAACCGGCCGCGCGGCCTCGAGCAGCCGGCTGCGCGGATCGACCTCCACCGTGGGCAGATCGGGGAATCCGTCGAATTCGGGTGGTACGCCGGACAGCTTCGAGCGCCGCCACGACAGCTCGATCTCCCGGCGCGGCGCCGACGCCGTCGCCTCGCCGCACTGCGATGTCGCCATCCGGTGCTACCTCCTGTCTGCCGGGCATACCCACGTCGGCCGCGGTTCGCCTGCCACGCTCCCGGGCGGGGACCGCGGCCGCCACCGTGGCGGCGGCCGCGGGGCGGACCTACGATCCGGCGTGGATCACCACACCACGGATATTCTTGCCGTCGCGCAGGTCTTGATAGCCCTGATTGATGTCTTCGAGCGAATATCGCGTGGTGATCAGCTCGTCGAGCTTCAACTGGCCGCTGTCGTAGAGACGCAGCAGCCGCACGATGTCGTACTGCGGGTTGGCGGATCCGAACAGCGTGCCCTTGATGGTCTTCTCGTTCAGGGTCAGCTCGGCGCCGGAGACGTGAACGGTGAGCTTGGCCGGATCGGCCAGGCCCGTGACGACGACCGTCCCACCCTTGCCGATGACGGCGAAGGCGGCCGACACGACCTCCTCGGTCACCGTGCCGACGGTGATGATCGCCTGGTCGGCGCCCTGCCCCCAGGACAGTTCGGCGACCTTCTCGGCCGCCTCCTCGAACGTCGAGAAGGCATGGGTGGCACCCATTTTCAGCGCCGTCTCGCGTTTGAAGCCGACCGGGTCGACCACCACGACGTACTTGGCCCCGGCATGGACGGCGCCCTGCACCGAATTGATGCCCAGCCCGCCGATGCCGTAGACGACGGTGATGTCTCCGGCGCGCACATTGCCCGAGTAGACCGCGCTGCCCCACCCCGTCGGCACCCCGCAACCCACGACGACCGCGGTCTCGAGGGGCAGCCAGTCGTCGACCTTCACCACCGAATGCTGGGAGATCGTCGCCCGCTCGGAGAAGGTGCCCAGCATGCACATCGCACCGAAATCCATTCCGCCGGAATGGAATCGGAACGTCCCGTCGGGCATGCAGCCGTCCAGGATGGTCGCACCCATATCGCACAGGTTCTGCCGGCCGGTCGAACAGTACCGGCAGGTGCCGCAGTTGGGAATGAAACTGCACACCACGTGGTCGCCGGGAGCGACCTTGGTGACGCCGGGACCGACCTCCTCGATGATTCCCGAGCCCTCGTGCCCGCCGACGATCGGATAGCGCGGCGGCAGATCGCCGTCGGTGAGATGCAGGTCGGAATGACACAGTCCGGCTGCGGTGTAGCGGATCAGGACCTCGCCGGGGCCGGGCCCGTCCAGGTCGAGTTCCATCAGTTCGAACGGTTTGCCGGGCTCGACGAGTACTGCTGCTGTTGTCTTCACGAAAGTTCTCCTGCGCTGGAATCAGAGGGCGACGTTGACCGACTTGGTCTGCAAATACAGGTCCAGGCCGTCCGGGCCGAGTTCACGGCCCCAGCCGGACTGCTTGTAACCGCCGAAGGGCATCGCGGTGTCGAAGCCGTTGTACTGGTTGATCCACACCGAGCCGGCTTTCAGCTCGCGGGCCACCCGGTGGGCCTTGGAGATGTCACGGGTCCAGATGCCCGCGGCCAGGCCGTAGATCGAATCGTTGGCCTGGTGCGCGGCGGCCGCGATCCCTTCGTCGGCGTCGAACGGAAGCGCCGCCACGACCGGGCCGAAGATCTCCTCGCGCACGATGCTGAATTCGGGCCGCACGTCGATGAATACGGTCGGTTGCACGAAGTATCCGGTGTCGCCGTGGCGGCCCCCGCCGGTGAGCGCCTTCGCCCCGTCGGCGAGGCCGGCCTGCAGATAGGCGGTGACGCGGTCGAACTGCTCCTGTGACACCAGCGGGCCCAGCTCGGTGGACGGGTCCAAGCCGGGACCGATCTTCACCCGCGAGGCGGCCTCGGCCACCGCGGCGGTGAAATCGCCGAAGATCTTGTCCTCCACATACAGTCGCGTCCCCGCGACACAGCACTGGCCGTGATTGAACAGCCAGGCGTTGAGCGAGCCGGTGACCGCGGCCTCGAAATCCGCGTCGGCGAACACGACGTTGGGGCTCTTGCCGCCCAGCTCCAGCGACACCTTCTTCAGATTGCCCTTGGCAGCGTCGACGACCAACTTGCCGACCTCCGTGGATCCGGTGAAGGCGACCTTGTCGACGCCGTCGTGCGCGGCCAGGGCGGCGCCGGCATCGCCGAATCCGGTCACGATATTGACCACGCCGGGCGGGAATCCGGCCTCCTGGAACACCTCTCCCAGCAGCAGCGCGGTCAGCGGAGTCTGCTCGGCGGGCTTGAGCACCACCGTATTTCCGGCAGCCAGCGCGGGGGCCAGCTTCCAGGCTGCCATCAACAGCGGGAAGTTCCACGGCACGATCAGCCCGCAGACCCCCACCGGCTCGCGCAGGGTGTACGCGTGGAACCGGCTGCCGGGCGGCGCGAACGGCATCGACACATCGACCGTGCTGCCCACGATCTTGGTCGCCCAGCCCGCGTAGTACCGGAAGACGTCGGCCGCCCACGCGGTGTCGACGACGGTGGCGACCGCCGCGGATTTACCGTTGTCCAGCGCCTCGAGTTCGCCGAACTGCTCCGCGCGTTCGGAGAGAAGATCGCCCACCCGCCACAGCAGCCGTTCGCGCTCATTGGGTTTCATCCACTGCCACGGCCCGTTGTCGAAGGCGCGGCGGGCGGCGCGGACGGCGCGGTCCACGTCGGCCGCCTCGCCGTGGGCCACCTCCGCCAGCACACCGCCGTCGGCGGGATTGTGCGTCGCGAATGTCCGACCCGACTGGGCATCGGTCCATTCGCCGTCGATCAGCAACTGCTTTCGACCGCTGAGTACCGCCCGAACGTCCGCTCGGACCGGGAACTCGGAGACGACCGTCATCGAAACCTCCTGGCTACAACCTGATGTGATGCAAGCCATAGTGGGATGGATTGAGCATCGGGAAGTGTCCAGTTTCTGAACACCCGGCGTGAGCCGGCCGGCAGCGGTCCCGCGCCGGCACCCGTCGGTGTCGTCTCCCCGCCGGTCCGGCGCAGTCAGTCCGCGGCCGGGAGGACGACGACCTTGCCCCGCAACGTTCCCGCGGCCGCCCGGGTGTGCACCGATGCCAGCTCTGCCAGCGGGACACGCTCGTCGACATCGACGATCAACGCGCGAAGGTCCACGCGCGCAACGAGTTCCGCCAGTTGCCGCGCGTCGCTGCGGACGTAGACGTCGACGGCACGCACGCCGCGCGCCGCGTCGGCCGGGGCGGGCATCCACACGGTGGTGCCGACCACGACGCCGCCGTCGCGGACCAGTCCGGCCAGCGCCGCGAACTCGGCCGGATCGATCGGTGCGAGGTTGAGCAGGACGTCGATCGGCTCGGTCACCGCCGCGGTCACCTCGGTGGTGGTGTGGTCGACGACCTCGTCGGCGCCCCGCGCCTCGACGCGCTCGCGGCTGCGCGGACTACCGGTGGCGATCACATGGGCGCCGGCCGCCTTGGCCAGCTGTACCGCATAACCACCCACGGCTCCCCCGGCGCCACTGATCAGGATCCGTTGCCCGGGCTTCAGTTCGGCGTGGTCGAACAGCGCCTGCCACGCGGTGAGTCCGACCAGCGGTAGCGCGGCCGCATCGGCGAGCGGGACGCTCGCCGGCGCCGCCGCCAGACTCCGCGCAGCGGCGAGCACGTACTCCGCCGCGGCGCCGTCGTCGGTGAACGGCAGGAAGCCGACGACCCGGTCACCGACCTTCGGCTCGTCGACGCCCTCGCCGAGCGCGTCGACGGTTCCGGCGACGTCCAGGCCGGGGATGTGCGGCAGGGCCAGCGGCATCGGGCCCTGCATCAATCCCGCGCGGATATTGCCGTCGACGCCGTTGAACGATGTCGCCGCGACGCGCACCCGGACCTGGCCGGGACCGGGAACCGGCCGGTCGACGTCCTCGTAGCGAAGGACCTCGGGATCGCCGTACTCGTGGAATCGAACCGCCTTCATCGTGGTGCCTCACTCTCGATGTGATGTGCTTCGAGTTCGAAGCACATCCGTCACGGTAGCAGTGCTTTGAATTCGAAGCAAGAGTTTCGAAATCGAAGCAAGAGTTGTACAGTCGTGCCATGTCCGAGACCCCGCGGCCCCTGGACGCCGTCCAACTGGGCGCGTATTTCGCCCTCATGGAGGTCGCCGGCCTGCTCCGGCACGCGGTCGAGCAGCAGCTGCGAGACGCCGGCGATCTGAGCTACGTGCAGTTCCAGCTGCTGGCGCGGCTCGGTCTCGACTCCCCCACCGGCAGTGAGCGCATGACCGATCTGGCCGACGGCGTCGTCTACAGCCGCAGCGGATTGACCTATCAGGCCGGTCTGCTCGAGAAGGCGGGACTGGTCACGCGCGCGCCCTCCGCGGACGACGAGCGCGGCGTCACGGTCACGATCACCGATGCCGGCCGGGCGCTGCTCGCCGAGGTCCTTCCCGGTCATACCGAGGTCGTCAACCAGCAACTCTTCGAACCGCTGTCCCGCGCGGACACCAAGGCGCTGGCCGAGCTGCTGTCGCCGGTGCGCGACCACATGCGTGCTGCGCCACCCCGCTCGGCAACACCCCGCCGCCGGCGATAACCCATCGGCCCGGCCGCTACGAATCCTTGGTGAGGTGCCCGCACGGCACCGGGCATTCCGGGACGTGTCCTCCGGTGGGAGTTCGCGTCGACCCTCGCGGGGATCAGCGCCGATCGGTCCGCAGCGGTCGCAAGGCAATCCGGCCCAATCAGACTCGGTTCGAACGAGGAGCTGAGGACATGCGCATCGTGGTCGATCTGAATCGGTGTCAGGGGTATGCCCAGTGCGTTCCGCTGGCACCGCAGGTGCTGCGGCTACTGGGCGACGAGGCGCTGGCCTACGACCCCAATCCCGACGACGGGCAGCGCCGCCGGGTCGTGCGGGCGGCGGCGTCCTGCCCGGTTCAGGCCATCCTGGTGGAAACCCACACTCCCGACGAGGCGGAGCCCGCGACATGAGGACCGCCTCGCTGATGGCGGACCTGGTCGACGCCTTCCGGGCCGAAGGCCGCATCGTGATCGTGGGCGCCTCGCTGGCCGGGTTGCGCGCGGCGGAAGCTCTGCGGGAGAGGGGCTTTCACGGAAGCTTGACCATCATCGGCGACGAGCCGCACGAACCGTACGACCGTCCGCCGTTGTCCAAACAGGTTTTGCAGGGATGGGTGCGCGCCGATCACACAGCACTTCCGCGGATGCGGGCCGTCGACGCGGACTGGCGGCTGGGGGTGGCCGCGACCGGCTTGGACCGAGCGAACCGGCGGGTCCTGTTGGCCACCGGCGATGCGGTGCCCTACGACCGGCTGCTCATCGCCACCGGCGTGCGGGCCCGGCCGTGGCCCAACCCGGCCGAGGCCGCCCTGCGCGGAGTGTTCACCGTGCGCACCCGCGAGGACGCTGCGGGGCTGCAGGCAGCGCTGAACGCGAATCCGCAGCGCGTCCTGGTCGTCGGCTCGGGATTCATCGGCTCGGAACTGGCCTCGGTATGCCGCGAGCGCGGCGTGCCGGTGACCGTCGCCGAACGCGGCGGCGGTCCACTGATCGGCCCGCTCGGCGGGGTGATCGGTGATATCGCCGCGCGGATGCAGCGCGGCGCGGGAGTCGACCTGCGCACCGGTGTGTCCGTCCGGTCCCTCGACGGCGACGCCGACGGAAAGGTGCGCCGGGCCTGCCTTTCGGACGGAACCACAGTGGACGTCGATGTGGTGGTCGCGTCGCTCGGGTCGATCCGCAATGTCGAATGGCTGCGCGGCGCCGGACTTGCCGCCGGTTTCTGGGGCGTCGGGTGCGATGCCGGTTGCCGTGCCTTCGACATCAACGGCGTGGTGACCGACAACGTCTTCGTGGCAGGCGATGTCGCACGTCAGCCCCATGTGCTCTACGAGTATCAGTTCATCTCGATGGAGCACTGGGACAACGCGGTATCCGGTGCGCAGGTCGCCGCGAACAACATGATCAGCCTGGAGACCGAACGGCGACCGCATTTGCCGCTGCCGTCGTTCTGGTCGGCGCAATTCGGGGTGAACATCAAGGGTGTGGGCGTGTGCTCGTTCGGCGACGAGATCACGTTCACCCAGGGATCGCCCGAGGACTTTCGGTTCGCCGCCGTCTACGGCCGCCGGGGCCGCATCGTCGGTGCGGTGACCTTCGATCACGGCAAATGGCTCCCGTACTACGCGGCGATGATCGAACGATCGGCGCCGTTTCCGCCGCCACCGCCGGGCTACGACCGGGCCCCCGATCCGGCACCGATGCCGGCCCGCTTTCCCGATCCGCGAGTGCCGACCGGCATCCCCGACGTGGTGCTGACCGGCCACGACCCCACCTCACGAGGCGCCGAGTTCCATTGAGCGCCGAGTTCCGTCGAGCGAGGAGGCAGTATGACGGCGGCGACCGCCTGGGCCGAGGCGATGACATTCGAACACCGCGCCGACCCGTACCCGTTCTTCGATCAGCTACGCCGGACCCCGGTCGCGCGCGTGGCCGACAACCTGTATGTGGTGACGGGTTATCAGGAACTGCTGGCGCTGGCGCACGACCCGCGGGTCAGCTCCGATATCGGCCGCAGCCCGCTGGGCAACCCCCTGGCAGGGAACGCCGGCGCCGCGAGCACGCCGCCGACTCGGACGCCGAGCATCATCGTCTCCGATCCGCCCGATCACGATCGGGCACGCCGCCAGGTGATGCGCCACTTCGGCCCGCCGCACTCGCCCGATGTCATCCCCGGCATGGAACCCGTCATCGTCCGGTTGTGCAACCGGCTGCTCGACGAATTCGAGGCCGGCGGCACGACCCGAATGGACGTGGTCGACGACTACGCCTACCCCGTACCTGTGACGGTGATTTCCACGATTCTCGGCATCCCGCTCGCGGACGAGCCCCGGTTCCACGCCTGGATCTACGACATGCTCACCGGCACCGATCTGGGCCCGGACGCGCGGACCGCAGAGGGCAAGGTTCGCGCCGGCCGGGCGCACGCCGGCCGTGACGCACTCACCCGATATCTGGCCGGCCTGATCGAGCAACTCCAGCGTGCGCCCGGCCCGGGGTTGCTGTCGCGATTGCTGCACGACGACGGCCCCGACGGCCCGATGCCGGTCGGACAGGTGCTGGCCAATGCGGTACTGCTGCTGATCGCCGGGCACGACTCGACGGTCAACACCATCGCCAACTGCGTGCTGACACTGTTGCGCAACCCCGGTTCCTACGCCCAGGTGCGCGACCGGCCACATCTTCTGCCGCGCGCGATCGAAGAGGTCCAGCGGTTGCAGGCCGCGGTGCAGTTCTTCCCCAGCCGCAGCGTCACCGCCGATATCGAGATCGGCGGCACCGTGATTCCGGAAGGGTCCGCGGTGCATCTGGTCTACGCCGCCGCCAACCGCGACCCGAACCGGTTCACCGATCCGAACCGCTTCGACATCCAACGGCCCGACAACGAGCATTTCGGCTGGGGCAGCGGCATCCACACCTGCCCGGGCGGCCCGCTCGCGCGATTGGAAGTCAATCTCGCACTGGAGATCTTCCTACGCCGCGTCGTGACACCGCGGCTGGTCGTCGATCCGCCACCGTATCGGCGCAGCCAAATCTTCCGGGGACCACGACATCTGCTCATCGACGTCGACCACATCGCCGGCCGAGCCGATCGATGACCGCGGCGGAAACCTCCGATCAGGGAGCGACGATGCCGCGGCGGATCTGACCGGGGCTCGGTGTGACTGTGGGCGGCTTGCGATTTCGCGAAGAGCGCAGTTGGTAGGGAACGCTGGTGACCATGACACCCGGTTCGAACAGCAGGCGTGCTTTGAGCCGGAGCGAGCTCTGGTTGTGCAGCAGGTTCTCCCACCAGTGTCCGACGACGTACTCGGGGATGTAGACGCTGACCACGTCCCGGGGCCGCGATCGGCGGACCCGTTTGATGTATTCGACGACGGGACGGGTGATTTCGCGGTAGGGCGACTCGACGACCTTCAACGGAATGCTGACGTCGTGGCGCTCCCACGATTGGGTCAGCGCCCGGGTGTCGGTGTCGTCGACGTTGACCGTGACGGCGGTGAGGGTGTCCGGGCGGGTGGCGCGCGCGAACTGGACGGCCCGCTGAGTTGCCTTGTGCCAGTCCGAAACCAGCACGATCGCATGCACCCTGCCGGGCAGCGTCGTCTCCTCGTCGGGGTCGATGTCGAGTTCGGCGCGCACCGTCGCGTAGTGAGTGTGGATGGAATACATCATCAGCACCAGCAGTGGCATCGCGATGACCACGAGATAGGCGCCGTGACCGAATTTGGTGATCATGACCACGACCAGCACGACGCCGGTGAAGCAGGCACCGAACGCGTTGATCGCCCGGGCCCGGTGGATGCGCCGGCGTTGCCCCGGCGCGGTCACCGCGCGTAGTTCGCGATTCCAATGCCGGACCATGCCGGTTTGGCACAGCGTGAACGAGGTGAACACGCCGACGATGTAGAGCTGGATCAACCTGGTGGTCTGTCCGTCGAAGGCGTAGATCAACCCGGCGGCGACCGCGGCGAGCAGGATGATGCCGTTGGAGTAGGCGAGCCGGTCTCCGCGCGTGTGCAATTGGCGTGGCAGGTAACGATGTTGGGCCAGGATCGAGGTCAGCAGCGGGAATCCGTTGTAGGCGGTGTTCGCGGCGAGGATCAGGATCAACGCGGTGGTGACCATCAGGTAGTAGAAGCCCAGGCTGCTGTCGCCGAAGACCGCCCCCGCGATCTGCGCGATGACGGTCTTCTGGGCGTCGGTGCGGCAATCACCCGGAAAGCCGATCAGGTCGCAGGTATTCTCGGCGACGCGCGTGTGGGTGATCATCGCCAGCGCGGTGACACCGGTGAACATGGCGATCGCCAGCACACCCATCGCGGTCATGGTCCGGGCCGCGTTGAGCGACTTCGGTTTTCGGAACGCGGGGACGCCGTTGGAGATCGCTTCGGCCCCCGTCAGCGCCGTACACCCCGAGGAGAACGCCCGCAGCGCGAGAAATGCCACCGCGGCCGTGCCGAGGCCGGCGTGCGCGGCGTTGATCTGGTAGTGCGCGCTCTCGGCGACCGGTGCGTGCCCGATCAGCGTCTCGACCACACCGATCGAGATCATCACCATGACGCCGGCGACGAAGGCGTAGGTCGGCACGGCGAACGCCCGGCCGGATTCTCGCACCCCACGCAGGTTCATCGCGGTCAGCGCCACGATGAACCCGATATCGATCAGCACCCGATGCGGGTTCAGCGCCGGCGCCGCGGAGATGACGTTGTCCACCCCCGCCGCGACCGATACCGCCACCGTCATCACGTAATCGACCAGCAGCGCCGCCGCGACGACCAAACCCGGTATCGCCCCGAGGTTCTCGGCGACGACCTCATAGGATCCACCGCCCGACGGATAGGCGCGCACGACCTGGCGATACGACAACGCGACCACCGCCAGCAGCACGACGACACCACCGGCCACCCACGGTGTCAGATACAGATAGCTGAGCCCGCCCAGCGTCAGGATGAGCAGAATCTCCTGAGTCGCATACGCCACCGAGGACAGCGGATCACTGGCGAAAATCGGCAATGCCAGCCGCTTCGGCAACAGCGTCTCCCCGAGCCGATCGCTGCGAAACGGTCGTCCCAGCACCACCCGTTTGGCGACGTCGATCGGTGAAACCACGATTAATCAGCCTAAATCCGGCAAACCCGAACCCAGTGATCGCGAGGCGTAGGGAAAACGTAAAAAATCCCGCGCCGCAGCCGCAGACCTCACTCGCCGAGCAGCCGTTCGACGGCGGCACGGGTCGCCAGAGCCCGGGCTCCGTAATCCTCGAAAAGCGCGGGGGTCAGCCGCGACGACGGCCCGGAGATGCTGAAGCATGCGCGGGCCGGCCCGTAGCGCCCGCGCAGGGCCACCGCGACCGCGCAGATTCCGTCGTGCAGCCCTTCGATCGTGGTGGCGTATCCCCGTCGGCGGATGAGAGCGATCTCCTCCCAGAGTTCGTCCGCGTCGGTGATGGTGTGTTCGGTGGTCTTGGCGGGGGCGTGGGACAGGTAGGCCGCGATCCGTTCGTCGGACAGGGTCGCGAGGAACGCCTTTCCGGTCGCGGCGGCGTGCAGCGGCAGCCGGGTGCCCAGCGCCATGAACGCGCGCACCTGGTGCGAACTGTCGAGACGTTCGATGAGCACCAGTTCGTCGCCGTCGGGAACCGCGAGATGCACTGTCTCACCGGTCGACATCTGCAGCGCGGACAGCTCCGGCAGCGCCACCTCACGCAGATTGTCGCGACCCGCGACCGCGCTACCCACCCGGAAAGCCAGACCGGTGATCTCCCACCGTCCTTCCGGTGACGACCGGACCCACCCGGCCTCCTCGAGGGTTTTCAGACAGCGCTGCACCGTACTTTTCGGAACCTCCAGCCGCCGGGCGAGGTCGCTGAGACCCGCGGGCTGCAGCCGCGCCACCTCCTCGAATACCCGCAGGGCGGTCAGCACGCTGTTCACGACCGCGCCCTTGCGCCGAACGCGCGGCGGCACACCCGTTGTTGACGGAGTCGTCTGGAGCTAATACCGTCACTGGTCCATAATGTAGCACATCGGTCCACAATGCGGACCATACACGAGAAAGTGGCCCTCATGCCAGTTCCTCTTCTCACCGGGTTGCAGACCGCAACGGCCGAGTCCCGCCCCGCCGTCACGATCGGCGACATCGCCCTGCGGCCCGATGCGCTGTTGGGCGCGGCGGGCGCGCTCGCGCATCGCCTCGCCGGCGCCGGATGTGTCGCCATCGACGCCCGCCCCAGCGTCGACACCGTGATCGCCGTCGTGGGCTGCCTGCTGGCCGGTGTGCCCGCGGTCCCCGTTCCGCCGGATTCCGGCGCGGTCGAACGCCGCCACATCCTCACCGACTCGGGCGCCGAATT
Organism: Nocardia sp. 852002-20019_SCH5090214; assembly: GCF_001665865.1. Classification (NCBI taxonomy): domain Bacteria; kingdom Bacillati; phylum Actinomycetota; class Actinomycetes; order Mycobacteriales; family Nocardiaceae; genus Nocardia; species Nocardia sp. 852002-20019_SCH5090214. Next base: position 65,721 of record NZ_LZMK01000186.1, read on the forward strand.
ATGGCTCGGCGCAACGGATTCCGATATCTCCCTGCCCGCGGTCACGGTCGACCCGCGCGCCTCCGAATCCTGGACGGGCCCAGAACCCGATCCGGCCACGGCGGCGCTGATCGTCTACACCTCCGGGACCACCGGCGCGCCGAAGGGAGTGGTGCTGTCGCGCGCCGCGATCGCCGCCAGCCTGGACGGACTGCGCGACGCGTGGCAGTGGAGCGCCGACGACGTTGTCGTCCACGGGCTTCCGCTGTTCCACGTGCACGGCCTGGTGGTCGGCGTGCTGGGCGCCCTGCGCACCGGATCGCCGCTGGTCCACACCACTCGCCCGACCCCCGACCGATACGCCGCGGCGGGCGGATCGCTGTATTTCGGCGTGCCGACGGTCTGGTCGCGGGTCTGCGCCGATCCGGATTCCGCGCGGGCGCTCGCCTCCGCTCGCCTGCTGGTCTCGGGGAGCGCGCCGCTGCCGGTTCCGGTGTTCGAAGGGTTGCGGGCGCTTACGGGCAGCGCGCCGATCGAGCGGTACGGCATGACCGAAACCGTCATCACACTCAGCACCCGATACGACGGTGAGCGCCGCCCCGGCTGGGTCGGACTACCGGTGACCGGAGTGAAAACCCGGCTCCGCTCGGACTCCGGCGATACCGTCGGCCACGACGGCGAAACTCTCGGCCGCCTCGAAATCGCCGGGCCCACACTGTTCGACGGCTACCTCCACAACAAGGCCAAGACCGACGAGGTCATGTCGCTCGACGGATGGTTCGACACCGGCGACATCGCCGTGATCGATCCGGACGGCTTCCACCGCATCGTCGGTCGTGAATCGGTCGACATGATCAAATCCGGCGGCTACCGGATCGGCGCGGGCGAGGTCGAACACGCACTGCTGTCGCACCCGGGCGTGCGCGAGGCCGCTGTGGTCGGTGTCCCCGATGCCGATCTCGGCCAGCGCATCGTGGCATATGTCGTCGGCGAGCCCGGAAACCACGACGCCCTCATCGATTTCGTCGCCGGATCACTGGCGGTACACAAGCGGCCGCGTGAGATTCGCATGGTCGAGGCGCTGCCACGCAATGCGATGGGCAAGATCCAGAAGAAGACGCTCCTCAGTGATCACACCCCGCACTGACCGGACACCGTTCACCCGGCTCCGTCACCGCGCCGCCGGCGCCGCTTCGCGGCCGGTTCGGGTTCGGCCTCGTCGCCCTCGGCCGGGAACATGACCGCCGGATTGATGGTGGCCAGGTCACGACTGGCCGCCGCGTAGAGGCCGGTCAGAATGTGCATCGTGCGGACCGCGTGCCGCATTTTCGTTGTCACATCGGATAATTCGGCCAGATTGGTCGTGAGCAGTTCACGCCGCAACGCGGCATAGCGATCGGAGATCTCGCGCCCGGCCTCGGTCACCCGGAACACCGACGAGGTGCCCGACTTGGTGCGCTCGAGCAGACCCAGGCTGACCAGCTTCCGCAGGTTGTACTGCAGATTGGGCAGATCCTCGCGATTGGTCAGCTGCGCGATGGTCGCGGTGTCTTTGGCGCGTTCCTGCATGCGCACGACATGCAGCGCCACGACTTCGTTGAAGGCCAGATCCACATCCCCGGCGATCCGTAACGCCTGCACGGCGAACCGCTCGAACGCGCCCTCGACCTGCAACAGGGCGAATTCGAAGGCGGTCATGGCCTCTTCGTGGGTGTTCTCGGCCAGATGCCAGCGACGTTCCGGATCCAGATTCGCGGGCCGGTCGGCGCCGGCGGCTTCGGTGGCGGTCATAGGACACCAGCCAACACGGGTAACCCGGCCGACCGCAATGTGGAACATGAAATTTACGTTGAAAGTCTATTGATAGTCCACGAAGATTCTGTAATGTGGCTCAGGACACCACGGTGTCCAGCCCACATTCCGCGCCGCATTCCCCGCCGCGCCACTCATCACAGATCAACCACGCACACACCGCGTGGTCCCCACCTCGATGGAGGTTTCTCGATGTCCGCTGACCACTACAACGGCACCTCGGCCGGTGTGACCCGGCACTACGCCCCCTACGTCCAGGCCGACTGGGGCTATGCCAACCACTGGTATCCCGCACTGTTCTCCACCGAGCTCGCCGACGGCACCGTCAAAGGCGTCACCATCGGCGGCCACGACATCGCCCTGCGCCGGTCGGCGGGTAAGGCCTACGCGCTGTCGGATCGGTGTATCCACCGCGGCGTGAAACTGTCGGCGAAGCCCATGTGCCTGTCCGAGGGCACCGTGACCTGCTGGTACCACGGCTACACCTACAGCGTCGACGACGGCAGCCTCACCACCATCGTCGGCAATCCCGACGATTCGCTGATCGGGCGGGCCGCGATCCGGACCTATCCGGTCGAAGAAGTCAACGGCATGATCTTCGTCTTCGTCGGCGACGCGGACTACGGCACCCCGCCGCCGCTCGAGAGCGATCTGCCGATGCGAGTCACCAACGACCCCAACAACTCTCCCGTCGCCCACCTGATGGACGACAACATCATCGTGCGCGGCATCCACCGCAAGCTGGTCGGCAACTGGCGCCTGGCCGCCGAGAACGGCCTCGATCCGGGACATCTGCTGGTGCACTGGGACAACCAGATCCTGGTGGCCCTGGACCGCGCCCTGCCGCTCGGCGTCAATGCCCTCACCGACGACGCCACCGAGGAGATCGACATCCCCAACGGGCCCAAGGGCGTGATGAACCGCTACGACCGGCCCGATCTGTATCAGCCGGTGCTGGAGAACCCGAAGGTCGACATCAAGGCCCGCGGCAACGTTCAGCACTACTTCCGCACCTCGCTGTGGGTGCCGGGCGTGTTGATGGTGGAGCACTGGCCGATCACCGACGTCGTGCAGTACGAGTTCTACGTCCCGATCGACGACCACCACCACGAGTACTGGGAGGTCGTGGCGACCCGCGCCCACACCGACGAGGAACGGGCCGAATTCGACTTCAAGTTCGAGCATTTCTTCAAGCCGCTCGCGCTCGAAGGCTTCAACAACAGCGACGTGTTCGCCCGCGAGGCCACCGAGGAGCACTACACCCGCTTCGACGGCTGGAACAACGAAATGCTCTGCGACATGGACTATTCCATCATCGCGTGGCGCAAGATGGCCGCCCGTCACCTGCGCGGATACTTCGAATCGCCGTATCGGGACGAGGACTGACCGCATGACCATGTCTCCGAGCGAAATCCGCTCCACCGACCGCGCGGACACCGGAACCCATTGTGTCCGTTTGCGTTACACCGACACGGTGAAGGAGATCCACGTACCGGAAGGCATTTCCGTGCTGGACGCCGCCGGCGCCGCCGGCGTGCGGCTGGCCCATCAATGCGGGATCGGCACCTGCGGCACCTGTATCGGCCGGATATCGGCCGGAGACGTGGTCATGCCCGAAGGCCGCGTCTACCCGTTGCGCGCGGACGAATCGGCGGCGGGCATGCGGCTGCTGTGCCAGGCGCGTGCCCGTTCCGACGCCGAGATCGACCTCGACTACCCGGCGGCCCTGCTCGACGAGAACCCGATCATCACGACCGCCACCAAGGTCGCCGGCCTCACCTGGCTGGCCGATTCCGTGGTGGAACTGCAGATCCGGTTGCCGAAGTCGGCGAAATTCTCCTTCCGGGCGGGACAGTACGTGCGGCTGCGGGTGCCCGGCACCAGCGAATGGCGCTCGTACTCCATGGCTTCCGGGGAACGGGAGAAGCGCCGGCTCACCTTCACCGTGCGCGTCCTGCCGTCCGGGGCGATGTCGCACTATCTGCGTGAGCGCGCCGCCGTCGGCGACGAGCTCGAGATGGAGGGCCCGATGGGGTCGTTCGGACTGCGTCCCGAACCCGGTCCGATTCTGATGGTGGCGGGCGGCACCGGACTGGCCCCGATGTTGTCGATGCTCGACACGCTGCAGACCGCACGCGATCGCGACCGCATCGAGCTGGTTTTCGGCTGTACCCGCGGACCCGATCTGTTCCACCTCGACGAGCTCGCGGGACGGCGCAGTTTCACCCCGGGGCTGTCGGTGCGGGTGGTGGTCGACGAGCCGTTCGACCATCCCGACGTGCTCACCGGTAATCCGGTCAGCGTGCTCACCGCGGCCGACGTCGCCGACCCGAACACCAGCGCCTACCTGTGCGGTCCCCCGGCCATGCTCGATGCGGCCCGCGTCCGGCTGAGCGAACTGGGCCTGCCGCCCGAGCGGATCCACGCCGAGCAATTCATCCCCAGCTGATCACCACCGGCGGCCCGGCCGCCGGTGCGCACAGATTGTGAACGAATCATCATGAGCATCGCCCGACTCGGGGCTCTGACCGTCGAGGTCGCCGATATCGACGCCTGGCAGCATCTGCTGGTCGACCTTCTCGAACTCGATGCCCGGCCCCGCACCTCGTCGGCGGATCCGCTGCTGATCCGCCTCGACGACCGCCACCACCGCATCGCGTTGTATCCCGGTGCCGAGGACCGCGTCCGGCGGGTCAGCTGGGAGGTGAACACTCCCGAGCAGCTGAAGACGCTGGCCGAGGCGGTCGAGGCCGAAGGCATCGAGGTCGAGCGGGTGGCCGCCGGCGACACGTTCGATGTCGCCGCCGCCATCCGGTTCGCCGATCTGGACGGGTTTCCCACCGAGATCGGCTACGGCGTGCTGACCGACCACCACCCGGTACGGCCCGGCGGGGTGATCAGCGGCTTCGTCACCGGCGAACTGGGCCTGGGGCATGTGGTCTACATGTGCTCGGACTATCCGGCGGCGGTGGACTTCTACACCCGCGTCCTCGGTTTCCGGCTCACCGACTACATCGTCTGGGACGGCGCGGATGCCACCTTCCTGCACTGCAATTCACGCCATCACAGCCTGGCGTTGATGAACGAATGCTTCGGGATGCGCGGCGGCGACCTCAACCATCTGATGATCGAGACCGCCACGCTCGACGACGTCGGCCGGGCCTACGACCGGATCACCGCCGCGGGCATCGATCTGAAGATGACGCTCGGTCGCCACACCAACGACGGGGTCACCTCGTTCTACCTCTCCACGCCGTCCGGCTTCGGCATCGAAATCGGCTGGGGCGGAGCCGTTGTCGACGAGGACTGGGTCGTGCAGACCTACGACGCCCCGGCGCGCTGGGGCCACGAGGTCCGGAAGAAGGTGAGCTGAGATGACCGTGGACGCCACCACCGGCGAGCACACCGAGACCTCGAGCATCACGACGGTGGAACGCTATCTGGAGCGCGTCGCCGTACGCGACGAATCCGTCCGTGCCTGGGCCTTTCTCGATCCGGACCGGGCTCGCGCGCAGGCCCGCGCACTCGATGCCGAAACGCCCCGCTCGCCGCTGCACGGAATTCCGGTGGGCATCAAGGACATCATCGACACCGCCGATCAGCCGACCGCCTACGGCAGCCCCCTCTGGTCGGGACATCGCCCCGGCCGCGATGCCGAGGCGGTACGCCGGCTGCGCGCGGCAGGCGCGCTGATCTTCGGCAAGACCGCCACCACCGAGTTCGCCACCTACGAGCCGGCCCGCACCCGGAACCCGCACAATCTCGAGCACACACCGGGCGGATCGTCGAGCGGCTCGGCGGCAGCGGTCGCCGACGGCCAGGTGCCCATCGCCCTGGGCACCCAGACCGCCGGATCGGTGCTGCGTCCCGGCTCCTACTGCGGCGTCTTCACGCTCAAACCCAGTTACGGCCGGTGGTCGTTCGACGGCGTGCTGCCGGTGGCGCTGAGCTTCGACACCCTCGGCGCGTTCGCGCGGCATCCGGTGTGGCTCGGCGCGGTCGACCAGGTCCTCACGGACCGAGTACAGACCGCGGTACTGCCCGCCACCCGCGACCTCACCGTCGGTGTGCTGCGCCCCCCGTGGGACGACCGCGCCGGGACCGACGCGCTGGAGCGCCTGGAATCGTTCGCCGCCGGCCTGCGCGCCCACGGCACCACCGTCTCCGAGATCGCCGTTCCGCCCGAGCTGGCCGAGCTCGACGACGCACACACGCTGATCATGGCCGCGGAGGCCGCCGCGGCACTCCACGACCGCGTCGGCCGCGACGGAACCGACGGGATCAGCGCCCGGCTGGCCGAATTCCTCACCCGTGGCCGCACCGCGGAGCCGAGCCGAATTCAGCACGCGCGCAGCGTTCTTCGCGCTGCCCGGCCCTTCGTCGACGGTGCGCACCGCCGCGCCGACGTGCTGTTGACCCTCGCCGCGACCGGGGAGGCGCCGCACGGCCTGGACAGCACCGGCGACCCGGTGTTCAACAAGCTCGCCAGCGTCGCCGGGCTGCCCGCGGTCGGCTTGCCGACCGGCACCGGCGCCACCGGACTGCCGCTCGGCGTGCAGCTCATCGGCCCGACCGGCACCGACCATTCGCTCGTGCGCATCGCGACCTGCCTGACCGACCGGGTCGGGCTGGCCGCCCGCTGCCCGCTACCGGAGGAACAGCGATGAACGACGCCATCACCAGCACGGAGGGCGCGGCGGAATCGATCCAGGACCTACCGCTGGACGACGACCGGCGCGCGATGTACGAGGCGGTCTGCGATCGACTCGACCCCGACCGCTTCCGCGATCTGCTCGTCTCGCTGGTCGACATCCACAGCCCCACCGGACGCGAACGCGCGGCCTCGGAATTCATGGCCGACCATCTGCGCCACGCGGTCGGCATCGACGCCGCCTATCGACCGGTCAGCGAGCACACCGGCAATGTGCTGGGCGAGATACGCGGCAGCGGCGGCGGCAGCCGGCTACTGCTGTACGCGCCGATCGACACTCACATCGACCCCGAGGCCGATGTGCCGTGGGTCGGGCCGCGATTGCGTCCGGATATGGTGCCCCAGGCGCGGGTGGACGGTGATCTGGTGATCGGGCTCGGCGCCTCGAATCCGAAATGCATGGTGGCCGGGCTGACCGAGGTCGTCCACGCCGTCGCGGACGCCGGTGTGCCCCTGATCGGTGATCTGGCGATCGGCTTCGCGGGCGGCGGAATGCCGGTCACCATGAGCGACCGCGACAACGTGGGCATGAGCAGCGGGGTGTTCCACCTGCTCACCCACGGCGCGATGCCCGATCACGCCATCGTCCTGAAACCGTGGTGGGCCGTCTACCCGGAGGAACCGGGCATGTGCTGGTTCAAGGTGTCGGTGCGCGGCACCTTCGGATACGCCGGAATCAGCAGGGGCACACCGGGGTTCCGCTCGTCGATCGTGCCGGCCGCGCGCGTGGTCGAACATATCGAGGCCTGGCTGCCCGAATACACCGCGCGCAACACCTCCGGCTCCACCATTCCCGAGGGGTGGATCTCGGCCCTGCGTTCCGGAAACCCGGACAAGCCGGCATTCCCCTCCGCGACCACCGAGATCTACCTCGACGTCCGGGTCAACCCCCGAACCACTCCGGGCGAGGTGCGAAACCAGTTCGCCCGGTTGATCTCCCACATTCGCGCGACCGAGCCCGATATCGACCTCGACTGGGAGATGTACGGGTCGCTGCCCGGCGGCATGACCGATCCCGGCAACTGGATCATCCAGTCCTGCCGGCGCGGCTGGGAAGAGGTGGAAGGCCGTCCCTACGAATCCACACCACTACTCGGCGGCCAGACCGACGGAACCCTCATCCGCCGCATGGGCGTGCCCTGCGCGCGCATCGGCTATCCCTGGCCGCCCGCGACCGCACCCGCCGAAATGAACGAAGGCCTGGGCGGCATGGGCGTGGCGTCGGTCTCCGACGTGATGACCGCGGTGCGCGCCGTCGCCTACGCCGTCGTCGACACCCTGACCCGAACCCGAGAGGACGTGGGACTGTGAGCCCAGAACGCAAGGTACTCAACATCGTTCCCGTACCGGTGCCGCCGGAGGCGCTGGCCGCCTTCGCCGCCCAGATCCCGGACGACATCGTGCATCCCGGATTCGAGAACGTCTTCGTCAGCGCCCGCGCCGGCGGCACCACATTGGACAGCGCCTACGAAACGACCTTGGCCGACGCCTTCGTCCTCGAGGCCGGATCTCGCGCCGAGGAACAGGGATACGCGGCGGTGTGCGTGAACTCGATGAGCGATTCGGCGCTGGCGGCGCTGCGCTCCCGGCTCACCATTCCGGTGGTCGCACCGAGCCAGGCCTCGATGCTGCTGGCGTCGTTGCTGGGCAAGAAATTCTCGGTGATCACGATGTGGCCGCAGTGGCACGAGCTGTACCACAAGGCGGCCCGCGAGCAAGGGCTCGGTGCCCGCATGGCCTCCGTCCGCGATATCGGCGTCGCACCCGATACGGCCGAATTGCTCGCCGGCAAAGAGGATTTCGTCTTCGCCGCTCTCGAACGGGAGGCACGCGCCGCGATCGACGACGACGGCGCCGACGTGATCGTGCTCGGCTCGACCACGATGCACCAGTCCCATGCCTACCTGTCACGTGTGCTGGAGGTGCCGGTCCTCAATCCCGGCGTGGTGGCCTACAAACTCTGCGAGCTGCTGGTGGTGACCGGCTTGAGCCACAGCAAACGCGCCTTCCCGTCTCCCGCTCTCGTGCAGGACGACCTGCTGTCGGCACTGGCCGCGACCCACTGAATCACCCGACGTACCGAACCACTCAGGCAACCGGAGGAAGTACACGATGACCGCCGAGAATCCCGAAATCGGCCGGAGCATGCGCACCGGCACCTTCGACACCAACTACCACGACGTCGGGACCGGCGACCCGGTGCTGCTGCTACACGGCTCCGGCGCCGGAGTCTCCGCCTGGGCGAACTGGCGCGGCCTGATTCCGGTGCTGGCCCGAGACTTCCGCGTCGTTGCCCCGGATCTGGTCGGCTTCGGCTATACCGGACTCCCCGAACCGGCCGACTTCCACATCTTCGACACCTGGATCGATCAGATATCGGCTCTGCTCGACGGCCTCGGTATCGAGAAGGCACACGTGGTCGGAAATTCCTTCGGCGGCGGGCTCGCCCTGCACTTGGCCACCCGGCATCCGGAGCGCCTGAACCGGATCGCGCTGATGGGCGCGGGCGGAGTCAAGATGCGCTTCACCGAGGAGCTCGATCAGCTCTGGGGCTACACCCCGTCGGTGCAGAACATGAAGAACATCATGGACATCATGGCCTACGACCGCTCGCTCGTGACGGACGAGCTGGCCGAACTGCGCTACCGCGCCACTATCCGGCCCGGCGCGCAGGAAGCCTTCGAGAAGGTTTTCCCGCCCCCGCGGGCGCGCTGGCTGGACGCCCAGATCGTGCCCGACGAACAACTCGCGGCCATCCCGCACGAGGTGCTGCTGCTGCACGGACGCGAAGACCGCGTGGTACCGCTGGAGGCGTCACAGCACATGTTCGCCACGATCCCGAACGCGCAGCTGCACGTGTTCGGCCACTGCGGGCACTGGACACAGATCGAGCACGCACAGCGCTTCCAGCAGTTGGTGTCCGCCTTCTTCCAGGAAGCACGCAGCACGGCCGGAGTACCCGCGTGAGCGCGCCGGGCGATGCCGGAACCGAGGCCGCGGGAGGTGAATCCTCCGTGCGGGTCGCTGTCATCGGAGCCGGGGTCTCCGGACTGTGTGCGGCGAAACTGCTGACCGAATTCGGATTCGACGTCACGGTCTACGACCGCACCCCCGACGTCGGTGGGGTGTGGAGCCGCACCCGCCGGTATCCGGGCGTCACCACGCAGAACAACAAGGGCACCTACGCGTTCTCCGACTTCCCGATGCCGCGCGCCTATCCGCAATTTCCCAGCGGCGCCCAGGTGCAGAACTATCTCGAGGACTACGCGACCCGGTTCGATCTGCATCGCCTCATCCGCCTCCGGACCGAGGTGACCGATGCCGCCCAGGACGAGCGGACCGGGACCTGGACGCTGATCGTCCGGGACCTCACCTCCGGGACGGAGGCACCGGCGGTCTTCGACCACCTCATCGTGGCAACCGGCATCTTCTGCGATCCGTTCGTTCCCGAGTATCCGGGGCGGGAGGATTTCGAACGCGCCGGCGGAAGAGTTTGCGCCGCATCGGATTTCACCCGGCTCGACGACGCGGCCGACAAGGATGTCGTCGTGGTGGGTTACGGCAAATCCGCCTGCGATATCGCGGAAGCGCTCAGCGACGTCGCTCGCTCGACCACCGTCGTGGCCCGGGAGGTGACATGGAAGGTGCCGCGCAGGCTTGCCGGGCTGGTGACCTACAAATACATCCTGCTCACCCGTTTCAGTGAGGCGCTGTTCGACCATATCGACCAGCGCGGGTTCGCTCGATTCCTGACCGGGCCGGGACGTTTCCTGCGCAACGCGCTGCTCGGGGGCATGGGTTCGATCGTGCGCCGGCAGTTGCTGCTGGACCGGCTGGGACTGGTGCCCGACGGCCCGTTCGAGCGCGTGGTCCGCCACGCGGTGAGCCTGGCCACCGAGAACTTCTACGAGAAGATCCGCGACGACATCATCACCCTGCACCGCGGCGCGGTCATCACGCGGCTGCACGAAAAGGACGGCAAACCGACCATCGCACTGTCCGACGACACGCTGCGAGATGCCGACATCGTGGTCTGCGCCACCGGTTTCGTTCAGCGCGTGCCGCTCCTGCGTCCCTCGGTGCAGGATCGGCTCACCGACGGCGACGGCAACTTCCTGTTGTATCGCCAGATCCTGCCACTGGATGTGCCGAATCTGTTCTTCGTCGGTTACAGCTCGTCGCTGGTCAGCCCGATCGCCGCCGAGGCCTCCGCGATGTGGGTGGTCGACTATCTGGCCGGTGGCGGCACCGGCCTGCCCTCGGCCGAACACCGACGGGATTTCGCCCGGCGCCGCCTGAACTGGATGATCGAACGCACCGAGGGCAAACAAGCCCGCGGCACCAACATCATTCCGTTCTCGATTCGCCACGTCGACGAGATCCTGGACGAGATCGGGGTGAACATCGGCCCCGTGGCCAGGCTGCGGCAGTGGCTGCTTCCGGTGAAGCCTGCCGCGTATCGGTCCGCGACCGCGGCACTCCATCGGCGCTACCCCCGTGGAGGCGCCGATGCCGCCGGTGCGGGGATTCCGGCATCCTCCGCGCGCTGACCAAGCCCTTGCATGGTCCGGGTGATTCGGGCGCCACGATCACCCGGCCCACCAGCCGAGACCGTCTTCCTGTTGCCAACCGCACAGAGATCATCGGCTGCGCCGCAGTATAATTGATTAGATAGGCTAAACAACGTGGATTGGCGGACCGCCGACCGGCTCACCCGGCGTCGCGCCGCATCCACTCTCCGAGCCCATCCGCAGCAACCAAACGTTGCTCTTCACCGAACAAGGAGCTGACCGCAGGAAAGGCAGTCTTGACCGCGACTCGCACCGACGACCACGAGACCACCACCGATTCACTTCCGTCCGATCTGCCCGCGCCACCGCCGGCACCGCCGGATCGCCCCAGTGGGATGTTCGCCTCCCTCACCGTGCCGAACTATCGCTACTACTTCGCGGGCCAGGTGGTTTCCAATACGGGTACCTGGATGCAGCGGATCGCGCAGGACTGGCTGGTGCTCGGTCTCACCGGCAGCGCGTTCGCCGTCGGCATCACCACTGCCATGCAGTTTCTGCCGATGCTGCTGTTCGGTCTCTACGGCGGCGTCATCGCCGATCGCTTCCCCAAGCGCGGACTTCTGGTTCTCACCCAGGCCACCATGGGACTGCTCGCCGCGGTCCTCGCGGTCCTGACGCTGACCGGCACGGTCGAGGTGTGGCACGTCTACGTGCTGGCGCTGCTGCTGGGCATGGTGACCGTGGTCGACAATCCGACTCGTCAGTCGTTCGTGCCGGAGATCGTCGGCCGGCAGCGGTTGCGCAACGCCGTCAGTCTGAACTCCGCGAACTTCCAGGCCGCGCGACTGGTCGGGCCGGCGGTCGCTGGAGCGCTGATCGCCGCCGTCGGCTCCGGCTGGGCCTTCGCGATCAACGCCTGTTCCTTCGTCGCCGTCATCGCCGGTCTGCTTGCCATGCGACCGGCGGAGCTGACACCGGTGCCGCGCCTGCCGCGCCGGAAAGGGCAACTGCGTGAAGGCCTCCGGTATGTGAGCGCCCATCCGCAACTGCTCTGGCCGATCGTCATGGTGGGCTTCATCGGCACCTTCGGCTACAACTTCCCCACCGTGCTGTCGGGCTTCGCGTATCACGTCTTCGATGTCGACGCCGGCAAGTACGGGCTGCTCAACACCGCACTGGCAGCGGGTTCGCTCGCGGGCGCGCTGCTGGCCGGTCGCCGCGGGCGGGTGCGGATGCGGATGCTGGTCGGCACCGCCGTCGGCTTCGGCGCACTCGAGGCGGTCGCCGCCTTCGCCCCGGACTATTGGCTGTTCACCGCGCTGCTCGCCGTGGTGGGCCTGCTCGGACTCACCTTCAACACCTCGGGCAACTCGATGGTGCAGCTGGAAACCGACCCGGCCATGCGCGGGCGGGTGATGTCGCTGTACATGATGGTCTTCACCGGCGGCACACCTATCGGCGGCCCGATCGTCGGATGGCTCACCGAGGAGTTCGGGCCCCGGTTCGGCCTGTTCGCCTGCGGAGCGGTCTCCGCACTTTCGGCGGCGCTGATCGGTGTCGTCCTCGCCCGCGCCGCCGGCCTGCGAGTGCGGATGTCGGGTCGGCGCGTCGTGCTCGTTCCGCGCGAGGGCTCCCCGAAACCCGTCGCGACCGGCCACCGGTAGTAGGTGCGGGGTTTACGGTCCGCCACCTCCCCGATTTGCTCTAAAATTGCCCACCTGAGGTGCCGATCCGACCGAAGTGGTTCGTAGCGGCGAGGTCGTGGATGTGAGCAGTGCCGTGCCCCGCCGCCGCCCGGAGAACGTCGACACGAAGGCGGCTCTCGATGACGGATGTGGACTGTTGCGTAATCGGCGGCGGGTTCGCCGGGTTGACCGCCGCGCTGCGACTGAAACAGGCGGGCCGATCGGTAGCGGTACTCGAAGCTCGCGACCGGCTCGGTGGGCGCACGTTCACCGAGGTGCGCGGGGACGGTTGCTGGATCGACCGCGGCGGCGCCTGGATCGGGCCCGGCCAGGACCGGGTCCGCGCCCTGATGAACGAGTTCGGCGTAGGAAGCTATCGCCAGTACACCGACGGCCAGGCTTTGATGGTCGTCGACGGCAAGCAGTACCGCTACACCGGCACGATCCCGTGGACAATGAGTCCGTGGGCCTCGATCCATCTCGGCGCCGGCTTCGCCGAGCTGGCCCACCTGTGCAAGTCGATTCCGCTCGACGCACCGTGGGATGCGAAGAACGCCGAGAAATGGGATCGAATCACCTTGGCGCAGTGGCTGAATCGCACCGTCCGGTCGAGGACCGCCCACGATCTGCTCGAGACCGCCATCGCGGGCAGCTACACCTCGGCCGCCTCGGAGGTGTCGATGCTCTTCGCGCTGTATCAGATGGCGTCCGGGGGCGGGCCGAACTTCGTGTTCAGCGTCAGGGGCGGTTCCCAGGACTCCCGGCCCGTGGGCGGCATGGGTGCGATCTACCGTGCGATGGCGGCCGAGCTCGGTGAGGCGATTCGGCTGTCGCAGCCGGTGCACGGCATCGAGCAGGACGATGCCGGAGTGACCGTGCACGCCGGTCGGTCGGCGCTGCGTGCCCATCGGGCGATCGTGGCCGTCCCGCTGGCGATCGCCGGTCAGATCCGGTACGAGCCGATGCTGCCGGTCGATCGCTCACTGCTGCATCAGCGTGTGCCGAGCGGCTCGATCATCAAGACCTCCGTCGTCTACGCCGAACCGTTCTGGCGGCACGACGGATTGTCCGGGCAGTCGGCCGCGCCGGGGTCGCCGGCCACCGTCACCCTCGACGCCTGCACCGACACCGCCCGGCCCGGAATCCTGTGCGTCATCACGGAGGGCCCCACCGCCCGCCGGATCGGACACCTCGACGCCACCGACCGCAGAACGGCCATCCTGCGAGAACTGGCCGGCAGGTTCGGGACGAAGGCCGGTTCCCCGGAGGACTACGTCGAGCAGGACTGGAGCGCCGAACGGTATTCCGGTGGCGGAATGCTCAGTCACACCCCGACCGGTGTGCTCACCCAGTTCGGCCGCGCGCTGCGCGAACCGTGCGACCGAATTCACTGGGCCGGCACCGAGAGCTCGGCCGTGATGTGCGGCTGGGTCGACGGCGCGGTCCGCTCGGGTGAACGCGCCGCGAGCGAGGTGCTGCGGCACGAACTCGCCGCCGTCTGAGGCGCCCCGACGCGGTCCGCGACGTTCAGCGCGGACCCGAGCCGAAGAATCGCCACAGATAACCGGGCAGCTTGCGCAGCGGGACAGCGCGTGGCCAGTCATCGGCACGAAAGTAGGCGTCACTGCCGCCGTCGACGAAAACGATACTGCCGCACAGGAATCGCGCGGCGGGCGACAGCATGAACACCGCCCATTCGGCCAGATCGCCCGGATCGCCGAAGCCGCCGATCGGGACCGGGAAACGCTCGATGTTCTTCGCCTCGGCCGGGGTCGCGAGCTGCTTCTCCAGCAGCGGCGTCAGCACCGCGCCGGGTGCCAGCGCGTTGAGCCGGATTCCCGCGCCTGCCCACTGCGCGGTCGTCGCGTGGCGGCGCACCCAGTGGCTCACCGCGATCTTCGAGGTGCCGTAGGCGATCGACGGCGCGTTCCGGCCGAAGATCCGCAACGCCCGCAGCGCCTTGTCCGTGTCGCCCGCCAGCAGCGCACGAATCGCCCGGCGCGGCACCAACGGGGTGGTGGTCGTCGAATTGCTGCCGAACACAACGACTTTCGCCTCATCCGCCCGGGCCAGGGCCGTGCGCCACCCGTCGAGCAGTTCGACGACGCCGCGGTAGTTCACCTCGAAGATCAGCCGCGGCCGGTCCGCACCGGGCGCCGGCCCGACCCCCGCGGCGAGTATCGCGCCGTCGAGATGCCCGTCCACCTCCGCGAGCACACCGTCGATCGCGGTGCGGCGGCCGGCCGGCGTCGACAGATCCGCGACCACCTGCGCGTCCTTGAGATCGACACCGACCACCGTATGGCCCCGCTCACGCAATTTCTCCGCCGCGGCGCGCCCCATTCCGGACGCCGCCCCGGTCACCACGTACACACCCACCGCATCGCCTGCTTTCCGCTACCCGAGCCTCGAACGATCACCAACCGGCGGCCGACGACCCGTCACCGCCGCACCGAACTGTGCCCGAGTGCGAGCGCGTGCACAATGGCGACCGCGCCCCACGGGAGCCACAGCGCAGGTCGGCGAACGTTTCCCGCCGACACGCCATCCCGGTCGAGGATCGCGTGCCAGACTCGCGTCATGGCTACGGCTTCTGCTCCCCCGCCGGGTTTTCGTTCGGTGACACCACGCATGGTGGTGGCCGACCACCCCGCGGCGGTCGCGTTTCTGCGGACCGTATTCGGGGCGACCGGCGACGTGGAGCCGAACCGGCCGACCGAGGTCCGCGTCGGCGATTCGCTGATCATGGTCTCGGAATCCGGCGAGCGCGAACCGTTTCCGGCCTTTCTCTACATCTACGTGGACGACGTCGGGGCCACCTACCAGCGCGCGGTCGCCGCGGGCGCGGACACGCTGGAGGCACCGCTCGACACGCCGTACGGTGACCGCCGCGCCATGGTTCGCGACCCGTTCGGGAACGTCTACCAAATCGCCAGTCGGTTGGGCCCCGGTGGGTGACGTTCTCTGACCTCGAGCCGGAGCCGTCCTCAGTCGACGACGTAGCGCAGCATCACCGCCGTGTCGAAATGCCGCGTCTGCGCCAACCGGAGCGGAATACGCTTGTCCAGCAGGGGAAACATCGGTGTGCCGCCGCCGAGCACCACGGGCAGCACGAACACTTGGTACTCGTCGACGAGCCCGTGCGGAATCAGCGAGGCCGCCAGACTCGCGCCGCCGACCTCGATGACGCCGTCGCCCTCGGCCTTCAGCCTGCGCACCTGCTCCACCGCGTTCTCACTGACCAGCGTGCTGTTCCAGTGCACCTCGGTCAGTGTCCGCGAGAAGACGACCTTCGGCTTCTCCGTCCACAACCTGCCGAATTCACGCTGGATCGGGGGCGCGTCCTCGGGCACATGCGGCCAGTACTCGGCCATCAGCTCGTACAGGCGACGACCGTGCAGCGAAATCTCGATGTCCCGATACCGGTCGTTGTGAAACTGGTGCAACTCGTCGTCCGGATTCGACCAGTCGATGCTGCCGTCGCGGTCGTTGATGTAGCCGTCCAGGGACATGCTGATCCCGTAGCTCAGTTTCCTCATGAGAAGGAGACGTCCTGTGGGCGCGAAATTCATCGGCGCACAACGAAATGGTCCCGGCCATCGCAACGCGATCATCCACGCGGAACACGCGCCAACCGGATCAGCAGACCCCACCACCGACCGGCACGAGACCTGATGGTGGGATACCGATCGTGACCGTGTCGTGGTGGTGGGATCTGCTGATCGCGGTCGCCGCCGCGCTCGTCGTGTGCTGGGTTGCCTTGATCACGGCGCTGATCATCGTCCGGCCACGCGGCAACCTGCTGCGGGAAGCGATGCGGATCCTGCCCGACACCCTGCGCCTGATCCGCCGTCTGGCCGCCGACCGCTCGCTGCCACGCGGTGTGCGGATCCGGCTCTGGCTGGTACTGGCCTACCTCGCGTCACCCCTGGACCTGATCCCCGACATCATCCCCGTCATCGGCTACGCCGACGACGCCATCATCGTCACCGCGGTCCTGCGCAGCGTCGTCCGGGCCGCGGGCCCGGAGGCCGTCCGCGCCCACTGGCCCGGCACCGACGACGGCTATACCGCCCTCGCCCGGCTCACGGGTCTGCCGACGCGGTGACAGTCATCGGCGCCGCGCTCGCTGGGCGGTTTCGCGGTCGGTGACGATCTGCTTGCGGCGTTGTGTCATCGCTTCGGCGGGTGAGGCGGTGCCGGCGATCGCGTCGAAGACCGCACGGGCGTCCTCGAGCGCGTCACGGGCTCCGACCCCGGCCGCCGGAGTGATCGCGTGGTCGGCGTCGCCGATCAGGATCACCGAATCCTGCGGTGCGCGTGCGCCTTCCAGCGGGACGTTGCGGGCGTTGCTGACGTGCACGAGTTCCGTCCGCGACAGGAAGGCCGAAACCAGCGCCCGGCTGGAAGGCGTTGCGGCCAGGACGGTTTCGGCCCACTCGTCGACCGGCCGCATCCCGATATCGTCGCGAGTACCGGGGAGGGGATCGCGCGGGATCCGCACGAACCACAGGGCTGCGGGGTCCTCGGGGCGCCAGATGTGGCCGAAAGTACTTCCGGCACTGCCGTCTTCGGCGACCTCGGCGAAGAAGTGGAGGACCGCGGGGGTCGTGGGCGGCGGCGGATCCAATGGCGTGCCGGTCATTCCGTACAGCACGACATCACCGGCGTAGACCGGTGTGCGTGCGGGTTCCAGCGCGGCCCGGACGACGGAGTCGATACCGTCGGCGCCGATCAGCAGCTCCTCGGTGGTGACGACGTCGGAGCCCCGCCGGATCGTGTGATCGTCGTCGCTCACCGTCACTTCGGTGATCGGCTCGCCGTAGCGCAGGTCGGCGCCGGAGCGCGCGACGAATTCCGAGAGCACGCCCATGAGGTTGCGGCGCAACCAGAAACGATGTCCGCGGCTGGGCATTTCGCTGCGCCGGCCGCGACTGTCCTCGTAGTCGAGTCCCGCGAGCGGATAGGACACCTCGTGCAGCGCCGAGCGATCGACGCCCATCGCCTCCATCGCATCGTGTCCGCGCCCGTCGATGAACAGAAACGCCCCGGCTCCGGGACCCGGGCGCTGTTGTTCGTAGAGCGCGACCCGATGCCCTTGCCGCGCGAGACCACCGGCCAGGCAACTGCCCGCGATCCCGCCACCGATAACGCTCATCATGTCCTGCGACCTCCCAGCGTTGTCGTGCCGGCGGCCATCCGCCGGAACAGGCACTTGTCCAGAGTGCCACGCGCATCGCAACATTCGCCGAGGACTGATCGACTCTCCTCAGCTGGGCGGAATTCGCTTCAAGCTGCCCACACTGAGCGATCCGTTCCCCTCGCCGCGCAGCGCCGCCTCCGCCGCGCGGACGTAGCCGGCCGGATCTTTGTCGACGGGCACGACGCCCGCGTAGTTGCGCGCCTCGTACGCCGCGAAGGCCACGGCGAGCTGATGGCGGCGCTGCAGTCCGGCCAGGCGGCGAAAGTCGGTGAGCCCCTCGCGCTCCTCCTCGGCCATATGGTCGCCGTTGGCCAGGTTCGCCGCCGCGACAGCCGCATACCACTCGTCGGTGCCCACCTGGTGCCGCCCTACGTCGGCGACCGCATCCCTGATCTCGTTGTGGTCGTGGATGGCGTCGAGTGTCTCGTCCTCCGCCCCGCTCGCACGCCGCGCCGCGATCCCGACCTGCAGCAGCGCGGGATAGAAGATCTCCTCCTCGGCCTGCGCATGCAGCTCGAGAAACGCCGCCAGCCGGTCCCAGATCGCCCCCAGCGCACCGGTGTCCCTGCGATCGATCTGCTCCAGGATCGCGAACAGCCGCCGCTGCTCATGATGGTCGTCGAGGATCAACTGGGTGATATCCACATTTCCTCCCTGACACCGCATCGCAGGCAAGTACCGGACCCGAGGACCGGCTGCCGCGCAGGTAGCCGGGACGTCCCCTGGAACCCGACCATAACGCACCGCCGACGACGCTCACATCTCCCTGCAGTTCACGCCGAAAATTGCGCCCGGCGGCGAACAAGTCCTCGATACCGGGGCCGGCGATACTCTCGGCGATGTTTGCTCAGCCGAGGCCGACGAGATCGGCCGAGGCAGTCCACAGTTCGTCGATGAGGCGGCGGTTGTGTGCTTGCGGGGACTCGGGGCCTCGCGCTCGGTGCCGATGGAAGTAGACGCCGTTGATTTCCGGGTCGGCGCCGCGGCCGGCCAGTTCGATCAGGGGTTCGGCGCCGCGGGCGGGGGTGATCGTTCCGACGTGGCGCAGTGGGGTGCGGTAGAGCAGGCCGACGGCGCGGGAGTCGCGGCCGAAGCTCGACGCCACAGGACCGGGATGTACTGCGGCGGAGACGATTCCGTCCGACGACCAGCGCTGCGCGATACCGCGGGTGAACATGATGTTCATCAGCTTGCTCGTCCCGTAGGCGCGCCATCCGAAGGCGCGGCGGCGCCGGTAGTCGAGGTCGGAGATGTCGACGTGCCCGAACAGGTTGCCGACGCTCGCGGTGTTCAGCACGAGCGCGCCGTTGGCGGCGAGCTTGTCGTGCAGCAGATTGGTCAGCAGAAACGGGGCCAAATGGTTGATCTGGAAATTGGGTTCGTGCCCGTCGACGGTCCGCTGTCGCGGCTCGAAGAGACCGCCCGCGTTGTTGAGCAGCACGTCGATCGAGCCAACATGGTCACCGATCTGCTCGGCGAGACCGCGCACATCGTCGAGAACGGCGAAATCGGCCGTGAAGGCGGTCGCACCGGTGTCGGCGGTCACCGTGGCAAGTTTCTGCGCCGACCTGCCGACGATGACGAGGTCGACGTCCGGGGCGGCCAGCGCCCGGGCGGTCACCGCTCCGATGCCGTCGCTGGCACCGGTTATGACGATCGTGCGTCGCGAGTTCGAGGATCGGCTATCTGTCACCAGGGTCTCCAGTCGGTGGATGCGTGGCGTGCGCCTTCCGTATGCCACCAGCTTAGAATTCGGTCGACGATCGGCGCGCGTCTCTGCATCCAGCCGACGTGATCGTTACTCGCGCCCTCAGGTACCTGGCCCTTGCCATCGCGCCGCCGACCGCGGCGAATCGACGAATCGAACATCACCCGGAACCTCCCGGACCGGGGCAGCGCAAAACCGACATGGGCAACCGCGATGCCACCGAGACCGACGATGTCCACCACCTGACTCCGGGGACATCGTGTCGACCGACCGAACGAGGAACCCCCGGGGCGGCCCACAGCGGTACCGGTGTGGTGTAGTGCCGACGACGCTGTGCGGCGATAAGCCGAGCCGCACCGCCGCCACGAAACCCGGGTCGCCGTTCACGCCGACCGTCGCCGCGATGTGCTGCGGCAACGTACCCCGGTTCGGGCGGTGCCGGTGACGTCGTTACTTTCATCCGATCCAGCCACGCCGAACATTCAACTTTCTACGTTGCTGTCAGCGTATGCACCGACGGAGCGACCGACCCGAGTAGACCGCTACTCGAATTTCGCGGTGGCTTCCCGCATTTCGCTGCGCAGGCCCCGTCGTCGGCATGCGCGAGGTGGCGCTGCACGTCACTGTGTGTCGTGCTGACGAGCATTCCGCAGTGCGTCGCGCGCGCGGTCGAACACGGCCAGTGGTGGTCCGGCCACGAGGTTGGCAGCACGCGATTCACCCGCGTGTGGGTGCGGGCGGGTAGGTGCGATGGCCTCGGCGCCTCGGACCGTATTGGCCATGTGGGTCAGCTGGGTCCCCGAAAACGACTGGCGGAGTAAGGCGAATTCTTCCTTTTCCTCGTGTTCGGCGTGCGCGAGCACCGCTCGAGCGAATGCCGAGAGTTTGGCGTCGAATTCCGGGTTGTCCACGCCCAGGTCGTAGAGTTCGGCGAGGTCGCGCTTCGCCTCGTTCTCCTCTGCCAGCCTGTTCTCCACCATCGGCTTCGCACCGAACTGCGCGCGCGCAGCTGCCGGATGGACGACTTCTTCCTCGGCGGTCTCGTGCACCGCCAGCAGCCGTACCAGCTCCTCGAACAGGTTCTGCTTGTCGTCAGGTCCGGCGCGCAACTTGTCGAAGAGATCTTCGATCTGTCGATGCTGCGCGATCAACAGGTCTACGACATCCGCTTTGTCCGCGCTCATCTACCAACACCTTCTTCTGCCGGGAATGAATTGTTTCGACGCCGGTCGGCGCAGGAAGCCGAGGTCGGCGCAGGAAGCCGAGGTCGGCGCTATACGGCCGCACTACCCGCCCCGGCCCCTCGTATTCAGCCGGGAACACCCTCACGCTGCGCGAGCCGCTCTCGTTGCGGGATCACTGTGTACTTCGGATCCTCGGCGGACGCGACGCCGGCGTGGAAGATGCCGAACCGGGTGCACGCCGAACCTGCCACCGCGGCGGCGCCGCCGATGATCGCCGCGGTCCTCGACCGTCGGCCCCCGACTCCCCCGACGACCGCGCCGAACACCGATAATGCCTTGGCGGCGTTCATCAATCGGCCCGCGGTCCCCTGATGCAGTGGCTCTGCCGACAATCCCATGCGGCGGCTCATCACCTCACCGGCGGCCAATTCGGTTGCGGCACCGAGGATCAGGGCGCGCCTGGCGGGGCCCGCCTCGTGCGCGGGCGAGGCGAGGACCGCCAGTCCGCCCGCCGCGGTGGCGGCCGAGCCGACGAATACGAACGGCATTTCGCGATATCCGTCGTGCCAGGTCGGCACCGCGGTGTCCGACATCAGCGCGGCGGTGTAGGAGGCGACGGCCGGGCCGACGACGCCGGCCCCGACGGTCGCGGCTCTGCCGACACGGGGAAACCATCCGGTGATCTCCGTGGCCGCGGCGACTCCCGCCAACGGACCGTAGGTGGCCAGGATCCAGGAACCGACGCTCATCGGCGAACTCGGCTTGAAGACTCGCAGCATCCGAACGAATCGTTCCGGGCGGCCGAGGTCGTGGATTAGCGCCACCAGGGAGGCGAGGATCGCGGCCAGCCCGCTGACCTTGGTGACGCGGGCCATTTTCCGGCGGCCGGTCAATTCCGCGCCCATCGCCAGCACCGACGATCCGCCTGCCAGCCCCCCGAGGAACAGGTAACCGGCGATATCGCGGGCCTCCCACGTCGGCTTGTTGAGTATCGGCTTGCCGTAATAGGACTCGAAGTGCGCGTCGGGCACCATCTTCTTCTCGCCCCGGCCGCGTCCCCGCCGGCGCCGCGGCAACCGATTCACGTCTCCGGTGACGGCCGTTCGATCAGGTGGCGCAGACCGATCCTGCGGTATGCCGGTCTGCCTCTCGTGCTCGCTCATCGTCGCCCTTTCAGGAACGTCGCCGACAGCCCGCCGAGCATGCCCAACGCCGCGATGCCGACGTTGCGCCACATGGCCGGTAGGTCACGGGTGGTGACGAGCGGGTCCGGCGGCAGGCCGTACACCTCCGGTTTGTCGAGCAGCAGGAAAAACGCCCCGGTGCCGCCGACGCCGTCGTCGGGATCCTGCCCGTACAGCCGGGCATCCGTGACGCCGGCGTCGTGGAGCTGCCGGACGCGCTCTTCGGCGCGCTCGCGCAGCTGCGACAGTTCGCCGAACTGAATGGAATCGGTGGGACAGGTTTTGGCGCAGGCGGGCTCCATTCCGTCGCCGAGCCGGTCGTAGCACAGCGTGCACTTCCATACCCGGCCGTCGTCCTCGCGCTGGTCGATGACGCCGTACGGGCAGGCCGGCACGCAGTATCCGCAACCGTTGCAGATGTCTTCCTGCACCACGACCGTTCCGAACTCGGTTCGAAACAGCGCCCCGGTCGGGCAGACATCGAGGCATGCCGCATGCGTGCAGTGCTTGCACACATCCGACGACATCAGCCAGCGGAATTCGCCACGCTCCCCGTCACCGTCCCCCGGTTTGGTGGAGCTCGGCATTCCGAGATCCACCACCTCGGCGGTATTCGCCTGTGCCGCAATCGGTTTGCGCTGTTCGACGAATGCGACGTGGCGCCAGGTGTCGGCGCCCAGCCCGCCGGTGTTGTCGTAGGACATGCCGGTGAAGTTCAAACCGTCGTCGGGAACGTGGTTCCACTCCTTGCACGCCACCTCGCAGGCCTTGCAGCCGATGCACACCGTGGTGTCGGTGAAAAATCCCATCCGCGGGTGCTGATCCGGGTAGCCACCGCCGTGTGGCGGGTCGTCGGCGGTCAGGTCTCGTTCGAGGTCCATGCTCACACTCCCGTGCCGGTCTTGTCGGTGACTCCTGCTCGCCGCTGGTAGTCGGCGACCATCGCGGTCGCATCGGCGCCGCGCGGGCGACGTCCGGGCCGGATGTCGACGGTGAATGCCTTGACCTCCTGGATGTGCGAATTGGGATCCAGCACAACCGAAGACAGTTCATTGGCGGCATCCCCCGTACTGAGCCCATTGGGTCCCCAGTGGTACGGCAGGCCGACGTGGTGCACGGTGCGGTCGGACACGGTCAGCGGCGTCATCCGGTCGGTGACCAGCACCCGGGCCTCGATCACCGCACGCGGGCTGACGATCGTCGCCCACTCGCCGTTGACCAGGC
This sequence comes from Nocardia sp. 852002-20019_SCH5090214, assembly GCF_001665865.1. Taxonomy (NCBI): domain Bacteria; kingdom Bacillati; phylum Actinomycetota; class Actinomycetes; order Mycobacteriales; family Nocardiaceae; genus Nocardia; species Nocardia sp. 852002-20019_SCH5090214. The sequence continues at coordinate 88,922 of NZ_LZMK01000186.1, forward strand.
CCCGTTCGGTCGCGAGTTCGGGTGAGACCTCGCAGAACATTTCCGGCTGCAGCTCCGACAGGTACGGAGTCCAGCGCGACATGCCGCCCGCGGTGAACTGTTCGGTGAGCCGGTAGGTGGTCGCCACGTAGGGGTAGACCCGAGCGCCCGCCTCGCCGGCATCGGGCGCGTAGCGATTCCGGGGGTCCGAGAACACCATTCGTGCCGGACTTCGCTGCTGTCCGTAGAGCTCGTTGCGCACCGGTGAGTCCTGCGGCTCGTAGTGGGTCGGCAGCGGTCCGTCGGCGAGGCCGGCCGGGACGTACAACCACCCCTTGCCGTCGGCCTGCATGATGAACGGGTCGATGCCCGACAACGCGTCCACACCCGCGGCGTCGTCGCCGGGCCGGTAATCCGGTGACTTGGTCACCTGGAAATCCGGCACATCCAGGCCCGTCCACTTCTGCTGGCCGGCGTCCCACCACACGAGCTTCTTGCGTTCGCTCCACGGGGATCCGTCGGGTGCGGCCGAACAGCGGTTGTACATGATTCTGCGGTTGTCGGGCCATGCCCAGGCCCATTCGAGCGCGACCCAGTCCTGCTCGGTCTGTGGTTTGCGGCGTGCCGCCTGATTCACGCCGTCCTTGCGGACTCCGCAGTAGATCCAGCATCCGCACGTGGTCGAGCCGTCGTTGCGCAGCTGCGTATAGCTCTGCAAGGGGTTGCCCTGCCCGTCGAAGCCGTTGATCTCGGCCAGCACGGCGTCGGCGTCGGGTTCGGCGGTATCGCCCAGAGTCGGGTAGTCCCAGGTGAGGTCGAGGATCGGACGGTCTCGCGGGTCGGTGGAACCGGACAGCTTCTCGCGGATGATGCGCCCGAGGTGATAGGTGAACCACAGGTCGCTGCGGGCGTCGCCGTCGGGTTCGACGGCCTGGTCGTGCCACTGCAGCAGGCGGTTGGTGTTGGTGAAGCTGCCCGACTTCTCGGTGTGCGCGGCGGCGGGGAAGAAGAACACCTCGGTGCCGTTGTCTTCCGTGCGGATCTCACCGGTCTCTGTCTCGGGACCGTCCTTCCACCAGGTCGCGCTCTCGATCAACGAAAAATCGCGCACCACAAGCCAATCCAGATTCGCCATGCCCAGCCGCTGCAGCGTGGCGTTCGCCGAGCCGACGGCCGGGTTCTCCCCCAACAGGAAATAGCCCTTGCACCGCCCTTCCAGTTGCTCGAAGACGGTGTCGTAGGTGCTGTGCGAGCCGGTGAGCCGGGGCAGATAGTCGAAGCAGAATTCGTTGTCCGCGGTCGCCGCATCACCCCACCACGCCTTGAGCAAGCTGACCAGATAGTCGTCCATATTCGCCCAGAAGCCGATGCGCGCGGCATGGGAGTCGATGAAATCGGCGCGGCTCTGCCGCGGCATCGCGTACGGCATCGGGATATAGCCGGGCAGCAGATTGAACAGCGTCGGGATATCGCTGGAACCTTGAATACTGGCGTGCCCGCGCAGGGCCTGAATACCGCCGCCGGGCCGGCCCATATTGCCGAGCAGCATCTGCAGCACGCAGGCGGCGCGAATGAATTGGCTGCCCGTGCTGTGCTGAGTCCAGCCGACGGCGTAGACGAATTCACTGGTGCGCTCGGGACCGGAGTTCTCGGTCAGATGCCGGCAGACTTCGAAAAAGGTCTCCGGCGGGATGCCGCAGATGCGGTGCACCGTCTCGGGTGTGTAGCGGGCGTAGTGGCGCTTGAGGATCTGGAAGACGCAGCGCGGATGTTGCAACGTCTCGTCGCGAACGAACTCGCCCTCCAGCGCCGCGCCGCCCATGCCGTGCTGCTCGGGACGTCCGGCGGAACGGACGTCGTCTTCCTTGTGCGGCTCGCCGGATCCGCGGCCACGCTGCCCCGACGCCGAGGCCACGTCGACGCCTTCGTATTGCCATTCGGCGCTCTTGTAGTGCCGGGCCTCGGGTTCGAAACCGGAGAACAGGCCGTCGAGGTCTTCGGTATCGCCGAATTCCTCGTCGACGATCGTCGCCGCATTGGTGTAGTTGACGACGAATTCGCGGAAGTACTTGTCCTCGGAGAGAACATGATTGATGATTCCGCCCAGGAATGCCACATCGGTGCCGGCGCGGATCGGAACGTGCAGGTCCGCCAGCGCGCTGGTGCGTGTGAAGCGGGGATCGACGTGGATGACCACGGCGCCGCGCGCCTTACCTTCCATCACCCACTGGAAGCCGACCGGATGGCATTCGGCGAAATTGGATCCCTCGATGATGATGCAGTCGGCATGCTGCAGGTCCTGCAGGAAGGTCGTGGCCCCGCCTCGACCGAACGAGGTGCCCAGCCCGACGACGGTCGAGCTGTGGCAGACCCTGGCCTGGTTCTCGATCTGCACGACGCCGAGCGCGGTGAACAGCTTCTTGATCAGGTAGTTCTCTTCGTTGTCGAGCGTGGCTCCGCCGAGACTCGCGATTCCCATCGTGCGGGCGGTGCGATTGCCGTCAACCTCGTCCTGCCAGTACGCGCGCCGGGTGGCGATCACCCGATCAGCCACCATGTCCATCGCCCGCTCGAGACCGATCGGTTGCCAGTCGGTGGCGTGCGGCGGCCGATAGAGGACCTGATGGCGCCGGGCCTCCCCGGTCGTCAACTGCAGGCTCGCCGCACCTTTCGGGCACAGTCGTCCGCGGCTGACCGGTGAGTCCGGATTACCTTCGATCTGAACGACCTTCTCGTCTTTGACGTAGACCCGCTGCGAACACCCCACACCGCAGTACGGGCACACCGACGTCACGACACGGTCGGCGTCGGTCGTTCTGGCCTGCAACGATCGACTGTGCTCGGACTGCGCGGCGGCCGCCTTGCCGAGGGGGTCTTCGCCGGTCAACTGCCGGTAGACCGGCCACTCCGTGATCCACTGACGTATACCCACCGCGGCTCCTCGGCTCGGTCGTCGAAGTCCTCGCCGTGCTACCCGCGATCTCCGGACTCAAACGTGCCCCACCGAGATCCCGGCATTGTCGCGGTGGAGGCCTGCCGCGCCGCAGCGGTTGGGGTTCACGCCTACTGCTACGGCGGGCACGCCATGAGCGGTGAAATCTCAGGTCAATGCGCGCAGGCGCGGGGCGAGGTCGCGGGCGAACAGATCCAGGAAACGACGCTGATCGTGGCCCGGGGCATGGAAGA
>NZ_LZMK01000187.1:0-606 GCF_001665865.1 Nocardia sp. 852002-20019_SCH5090214
ACCGCTCGAAACCGCTTCCGAGGCAGCCGATCACGAACCGGAGATCTACCCGTGGAAGGCCGCTCCATCGCATCTGAAGACCCGCCGCCAGCTCCGGGCGGCGGGCCTGGCCCCCGGAGGCCATGCCCCGGTCGCGCAGACCGAAACCCGCCGCCGTGGCCGGCGACTGCTGGCCTACCTCTACGACGCACGACTGGCGGTACCGAAACGCACCGCGACGCCGGCGCAGCTGGCCGCGGTCGCCAAGGCCATCCGCGAGCACCAGGCCCGCGCGGCTGAGCGTCACGGCTACGCCCGTGACGAGCTCACCACCACCGAAGCCCCAGGTCCGGGCTGGAGGCCCGCGCCGCCCGCGCGCGAATCCAGCGTGATTACGACAAGGCCCGCGCCCACGGCACCGGCGCGGTGGAAATGCTCGATGTGGCAATCGATCACCAGCTCGGATACGCCGCCGAGAATCTGCAGCAGATCGCGTGGGGCAACCGGTGGTCGCTGACGGGATCGCTGGCCGAGGCGCTGACCTGGCACGAGAACTCCGAGATCGCGGCCGAGAAACTCGACGAGCTGCGGAACGCTTTCGCCGACCAGTGGGGTGTGGTCATCGAC
>NZ_LZMK01000188.1:0-4213 GCF_001665865.1 Nocardia sp. 852002-20019_SCH5090214
CCCCGGAGCCGTCGCGCCGAGCCACCCCGGCCTCGGCGCCACCCCCGGTGGCGGCTTCCATGGGGGTGGCCTGGGCGGCGGCTTCCACAGCGGTGGTTTCGGCGGTTTCGGGCACTGACCGGGTTCACCGACAGGGTTCGGCCCCGATATCGCGCTGATCCGGCGATGACGAGTCCCGACGGCTGTCCAGGACGTCGAGGTAGTGCTGGTTGGACATGATGCCGAGCAGATTGCCGAAGGGGTCGACCACCGAGGCGGTGACGAAGCCCGGACCGCGTTCGGTGACGGGTTGGTGTTCGGCCGCGCCGAGTTCGCGGAGCCGCTGCAGTGCGGCGTCGAGATCGTCGACGTGCCAGTACAGCAGTGCGCCGCCGGGTTCGTGGGCGGGGTCCGGGCAGTAGCGGCGATCGATGATGCCGAGTTCGTGCCGGTAGTCGCCGATCCGGAACTCGATATAGCCGGGAACCTCGAAATACGGTGCGGTATCGAGCAATTCGACGTACCAGCGCTTGGCGGCCGCCAGGTCGTCGGCATAGTAGGACACGGTCATCATTCCGCGCAGCATCGGTCTCTCCTCGGTCGTTGCGGTCTTCGATGCGATCCTCGCGGTCAAAGTGCTCACCGAATGAGCACTCTGTTCGGCAGAATTGCCGTATGCGCGCCGACCGTCTGATTGCCACGCTGCTCCTCATGCAGGCGAGGGGCCGGGTGACCGCCGCCGAGCTCGCCAGGGAACTCGAGGTGTCCGTGGCGACCGCGCGCCGCGACCTCGAGGCGCTGTCGTCGGCAGGCGTTCCCGTCTACCCGCAGCCCGGCCGGGGCGGGGGCTGGGCGCTGATCGGTGGTGCCCGGACCGACCTCAGCGGATTGACGGCCGACGAGGCGCGGGCGCTGTTCCTGCTGCTCGGTCCGGCGGCCTCGGGCTCGCCCGCCACCCGCTCGGCGCTGCGAAAGTTGTTGCGAGCCTTGCCGGAGACGTTCCGCGAACAAGCCCTGGCCGCCTCGGCGGCGACGCTGATCGATCCGGTCGGCTGGGGCCGGCGGCCGCGATCCGAACCGGCGGAGGTCGAGTTGCTGCAACAGGCCGTCGCGCGGCGACGGACGGTCCGATTTCGCTACGGCCCGGCCGGTCGTGAGCGAGCCGTCGATCCCTGGGGCGTCGTCGACAAGGACGCCGTGTGGTATCTGATCGCCGGGACCGACCGGGGGCGCCGGACCTATCGCGTCGACCGGATGAGCGAGGTGACCGTCGGGGACGGCGTCGCCGACGTCCCGGCGGATTTCGATCTGGCGCAGGCGTGGTCGGAGATCGTCGAACAGATGGAACATCGCCGCGGCGAGGTGTCGGCGATCGTGCACGCCGATCCCGAGATCGTGCCGGTCCTGCGCGATCGGCTGGGCCGGCACTGCGCCGAGGACGGTCCGGTCGACGGCGGCCGGGTGCGGCTGCGGATCAGCGCCCATCTGCCGCGCGCGATCGCCGAACAGCTCGCCGGATTCGGGGGACGTCTCGAAGTCGTTGCCCCCGAATCGATTCGGCGTGAGCTGGCCGCGCTGGCGGCCGAGCTCACCGCCATCTACCGCTGAGCCGCGTTACCGAGCGGTGAACCCGCCGTCGACCGCGACCGCCGCGCCGGTGACGAAGCTCGCCTCGTCGGAGAGGAGGTAGGCGCACAGCGAGGCGATTTCCTCCGCGCGGGCGATTCGGCCGAGCGGATGCAGCGCCGCGATCGCCGCCTCGCCTTCGGGTGTCGCACCCATCGACGCGCGGAACGCCGGGGTATCCACCGCGCCCGAAACCAGCGCGTTGACCCGCACACCCGCGGTGGCCGTCTCCAGCGCGACCGCGCGGGTCAGGCCGACCACGCCGTGTTTGGCAGCGACGTAGGGGGCGACCGAGCCCATACCGACCACGCCGAGGTTGGAGGCGTTGTTGAGGATCGCCCCGCCGCCGGACTCCAGCAGCGCCGGCACCTGGGACCGCAGGCCGAAGTACACGCCGGTGAGGTTGAGTTCCAGATCTGCGCGCCAACCGGCTTCGTCGATGTCCTGCACCGGTCCGAAGGAGTTGACCGCGCCGGCGTTGTTGAAGGCCGCGTCCAGCCGGCCGAATTCGTCGATCGCGGCGTGGGTGAGCCGATCCACGTCCTCGGCCACGGTGACGTCGGTCGGGACGAAGACGGCCCGGCCGCCCTGGGCGCGGATATCCGCGGCGATCCGGTCCCCGGCCTCCTTGCCCCGGGCGCCCAGCACCACCGCGGCGCCCTCCGCCGCCACTCGCCGGGCCACGGCCGCGCCGACCCCGCTGCTGGCGCCGGTGATCAGTACGACCTTCGATTCGAAGCGGTGGTGCACTGTCGTGTCCATCTCTGCTGCCCTCTCCATATCCGTTGTCTGCCACGCGATCTCGTGACAGGTGCCAGTCAAGTCGCGCGAAACCGGCAAAGCTGGCGGGATTCGGACCTGTAGTTGATGTGTCATCTAGTCGTCGGAGTGGCATACCGCCGGGTAACGGCGGCGGGGCTGTAAGCGCAGATGCACGATCGGTGACAATGACCGGGTGAACAGTCCTCGACTGATTGCCCTGGATGTGGACGGGACCATCCTGCAGGCGGGCGCACCGATGAGCCCGCGGGTGCGTGCGGCGGTGCGTGCCGCGGTCGACGCGGGCGCCCATGTGGTGATCACGACCGGCCGCACCCTGCTCGCCACCCGGCTCGTGATGGAGGAGCTGGGACTCGAGGAGGGCCAGGCGCTGTGCTCGAACGGCGCTGTGCACGTGGACATTTCGAACTGGGAACCATTGGCGGTCCATACCTTCGATCCGGAACCCGCGGTCGCGACACTGCGTTCACTGCTGCCCGATATGGTGCTGTCGGTGGAGAAGGTGGGGGTGGGCACCTGGGCCACCGGCTACTACCCCGGCAGCTTCCGGCTCGGCGAATTCCGCTTCGTCGACGATGCCGAACTGAGCCTCGAGCCCACCACGCGGCTGAACGGCTGGTGGCCCGGCGGCAGCCTCGACGAAATGATCGACGCCGTCGGCGAACTCGACCTCCCCGGCGCCGGCTGGGTGCACGGCGAGGACGAACCGTGGCTGGTGGCCTCCAAACAGGGGGTGTCCAAAGGCTGGGCGCTGGAACAACTTCGCCTGACACTCGACATCCCGCTCGAGCAGACCCTGGCCATCGGCGACGGCTACAACGATATCGACATGCTCACCTGGGCAGGGCATTCCGTCGCCATGGGCAACGCGGTGCCCCCGGTCCGCGAGCTCGCCGACGAAACGACCGCCGATATCAGTGAGGACGGGGCGGCCCTGGTGCTGGAGCGCTGGTTCGCGGGATGAAACGCGAAGCCGGCACGACCCACGTGGGTCCGGACCGGGCTGGACCAGGGTGACCGAGACTGCCGGAAGGGCAGGCGGAATCAGGCCGTGAGATCGAGGGACATCCGGTCGGCGGCCCGATAACGCTCGAGCGCGACCTCGGTGAGGAACCGGTGCGGCCCGATCGCAGGTGCGTGCACGAGGCCGGGTTCGGCGACGGCGAGACGATCGATGAGCAAGCCCGGGGCCAGGAACCACGGGGCGACCATCACCCGGCGGGCTCCCCGGCTGCGCAGATCCGAGACCGCTCGGCTCAGCGACGGCTGCGTGGTCGCGAAGCAGATCGCGGACCGCCAGCGGGTGCCGTGCGTGAGCGACACCGCGACCTCGGCCGTGATCCGGTTGGCGGCCGCGGACGAGGATCCGACGGCTGCGACCGCGATACCCAGCTCGGCATCGTCGCGGTCGGCGCCCGCGTGCAGCGCTCGGTCCCGCAGCGCCGCCACCAGTCGTTCGTCGGTTCCGAGCACATCGGCCTGCGTGATCCGCAGCAGCGGATGCCGACGGCGGGCAGCCGCGAGCATGCCGGGCAGATCCACCCGGGCGTGAAACGCGCTGCCCAGCAGCAACGGGACGACAACGGCCTCGGTATGTCCCTGTGCCGCAACGGCATCGATGACCTGTTCCACCGAAGGGGTGTTCAGGTCCAGGAATGCCAGGCGCACGTCGACATCCGGACGTTGTCCGGCGATCTCGGCGACCACGGCCGACATCGTCGCGGCGGACCGCGGATCACGGCTGCCGTGTGCGACCGCGATCAATGCCGGGGCGCGGCCGGTGGTGACACCGGCGAGCGACCGCTCGCCGTTCACGAACATCCCACCG
>NZ_LZMK01000189.1:0-1145 GCF_001665865.1 Nocardia sp. 852002-20019_SCH5090214
GGTCTCGGCGCCGGCATCTCCGGCCTCGGCGCCGGGCTCGGCGGAGCGCTGAGCGGCGCGGCCGAAGCCGGCGCGGGCTTGGGAACCGAACTCAACGGAGCGCTCGGGGGTGCGGCCGAAGCCGGTGCCGGCCTCGGCGCAGCCCTCGGAGGTGCCCTGAACGCCGGAGGTGAACTCGGCACCGGACTCGAAACCGGTCTGGGCGCGGGCCTCGGCGGTGCCCTGGGGGGCGCGGCGGAAGCCGGTGCCGGCCTCGGGACCGCCCTGGGCGGTGCGGCAGCAGCGGGCGCGGGCCTCGGCGGTGCGCTGGGCGGTGCGCTGAATGCGGCGGGTGACCTGGGTGCGGGGCTGTCCGGTGCGGCGGGCGCCGCGACCGGGGTGGGCTCCGAACTCGGTGGCGCGTTGGGCGGTGCGGCCAACGCCGGTGCCGGTCTCGGTGGCGCGCTGGGCGGTGTTGCCAACGCGGGAGCGGGTCTCGGTGGTGCGCTCGGCGGCGCGGCGGAGGCCGGTACGGGTCTCGGCGGTGCGCTGGGTGGTGCGCTGAATGCGGCGGGTGACTTGGGTGCGGGGCTGTCCGGTGCGGCGGGCGCCGCGACCGGGGTGGGCTCCGAACTCGGTGGCGCGTTGGGCGGTGCGGCCAACGCCGGTGCCGGTCTCGGTGGCGCGCTGGGCGGTGTTGCCGATGCGGGAGCGGGTCTCGGCGGTGCGCTGAATGCGGCCGGTGACCTGGGCGCGGGGTTGTCCGGTGCGGCGGGTGCGGTGACCGGCGTGGGCTCTGAGCTGGGAGGCGCCTTGGACGGTGCCGCCAACGCGGGTGCTGGTCTGGGAGGTGCGCTGAGTGGTGCGGCGAATGCCGGTGCGGGTGTGGGTGGTGCGCTGAATGCGGCGGGTGACTTGGGTGCGGGGCTGTCCGGTGCGGCGGGTGCTGCGAGCGGGGTGGGCTCCGAACTCGGTGGCGCGTTGGGCGGCGCGGCGAATGCCGGTGCAGGACTGGGAGGCGCGCTGGGCGGTGTTGCCGATGCGGGTGCCGGCCTTGGTGGTGCGCTGAATGCGGCGGGTGACTTGGGGGCGGGGTTGTCCGGTGCGGCGGGTGCGGTGACCGGCGTGGGCTCTGAGCTGGGAGGCGCCTTGGACGGTGCCGCCAA
>NZ_LZMK01000190.1:0-24480 GCF_001665865.1 Nocardia sp. 852002-20019_SCH5090214
CACCCCGCGGGGGTGCGCGGTCACCTGCCCTCGGCCGCGTCGAATGCCGGGTCGAGCGGAGCCAGCGCCGCCCGCAGCTGCTCGGGCAGCGATCCGGCGGTCACGACGAAGCCGGCGATGCTTTCGACCGGTCGCAGCCATTGTTCGAGGGCGACGCGGACGGCGGCCGCGACGGCGGCGGCGAGGACCCGCGCGGTGAGCCCGCCGGCGTCCGTCACCCGTGCGGCGATCACATCCTCGAGTGCGGGCGTGATCGCCGCGGTGGCGCCGAGGAACGCCGTGCGCAGCGCCGGGTGAGTGGTGATCAGCACCAGTGCGTCTCGATGTTCGTCGCCCGGATCGGAGTACTGCGCGACGATCGTCTCGGTGACGGCCGAGGCCAAACGCGCATCCGCGGGATACCCGGCGATCGCCGCGGCGACCCGCGCCTCCCGGTCCGCGCCGACGGCGGCGACGATCGCCTCTTCCCGGCTGGAGAAATAGTTGTTGTACGTCCGCGGCGATACCCCGGCGGCCTCGGCGATGTCCTCGACCCGCACGTCGTCCGGCCCGCGCTCGAGGGCCAGCCGCAGCGCCGCCTCGCGCAGCGCCATCCGGGTGGCTTGCTTCTTGCGCTCCCGCAAGCCCGTCGTCTTCGTCGTCACGGCTCTCGTGGTCACGGGTCCATCATGCCATATCTGCGTCCACGCAAAATTGCGTGTACGCACTTTTTGCGCTTAGCTTGGTGGCGCATCCACTCGCGCCAACAGAAGGGCCCATCCATGCGAGGCAAAGGAATGACCTACGACACCGGATTCGTCCGCAACGGCAGTACATCCCGGCCGGAGTTCGACCCAGCGGTGGTCCGCCGGGAACTGGCCGTCATCCGGGACGATCTGCACTGCACGGCCGTCCAGATCACCGGTGGTGACCCGGAGCGGTTGGAACTCGCCGCCGGCTACGCCGCGGAGCTGGGCCTCGAGGTCTGGTTCTCGCCGTACCCGCTGGAGCTGACGACCGCCGAGATCCTCGCGCTGTTCAGCGAGTGCGCGCAGCGCGCCGAGCGCATTCGCCGCACCGGCGCGGAGGTCGTCTTCGTCACCGGCGTCGAACTGACATTGATGAACCGCGGCTTCCTACCGGGCGAGACCGCGATGGATCGCGTCGGTCACCTGTTCTCCGAGCCCGGCGAGCGTAGTGACCGGATAGCCGAGGTGAGCGCCCGCCTCGACGACTTCCTGCGCGACGCGGTGGCCGCGGTGCGGCGCCACTTCCTCGGCAAACTCACCTACTGCGCTATCCCGTACGAGCAGATCGACTGGGCGCCTTTCGATTTCGTTTCCGTCGAGCTGATTCGCTCGGCCGAGGTCGCCGACCGGTTTCGCGACGGCGTGCGCGCCCTGGTCGCTCAGGGAAAGCCGTTGGCGATCACCGGTTTCGGCACCGCGACCTGGGGAGGTTCGGCCGATGTGGCGCCGCGCAGTATGGAGATCGTCGAATACGACCCCGTCACGGGTGCGCCGGTCCGGCTGGACGGCGACTATGTGCGCGACGAGGCCGGGCAGGCCGCCTATCTCAGCGACCTGCTCGAGATCTTCGACAGTGAGGGTGTGGACTCCGCTTTCGTGTTCCTGTTCGCGCTCCACAGCCATCCCCATCGACCCGACGCCGACCCGCGCGACGACCTCGACCTCGCCGGGCTGGGCATCGTGAAAGTATTCGAAGACCGCCACGGCGCCACCTACCCGGATATGACCTGGGAACCCAAAGCCGCATTCGCCGCCGTCGCCGAGTTCTACGGCAGCGACGCGTAATCCCTACCCCGCGGCGAACGCACCCGCCTGCGCCGCCGGCACCGCCGCGGCGGCGGCCCGCCGCGGCCCCTCGGGGTCGGCCGGGGTCCGCAACAACACCAAACATCGCGCCAGCGCCGGTACACCGTGGTGCGGTGCACTCCCCGCCCGGGAGGGCGTATGCCATCATCGGGAAGCAACATTCGTCGCATCAAAGCGGTAGTCGCGGTTTTCGCACTTTCCGATCAGCCACGGACAGAAGGGATTCCGCATGCCCGAACAACTTCCCGTCACACCTCCCACCACGCTGCATCCGATGCCCGGGCAGCCGCGAGTCGTCCTGCTGAAACCCCTCGTCACCTCGCCGCTGATCGAGGTCGGCGAATACTCCTACTACGACGATCCGGACGATCCCACCGCGTTCGAAACCCGCAATGTCCTCTACCACTACGGTCCGGAAAAGCTCGTCATCGGCAGGTTCTGCGCCCTCGCCACCGGCGTGCGATTCATCATGAACGGCGCCAACCACCGCATGGACGGGCCCTCGACCTTCCCGTTCCCGACCATGGGTGGCGCATGGTCCCGGCATGTCGACCTCCTCATGGAGCTGCCCAATCGCGGCGACACGGTGGTCGGCAACGACGTCTGGATCGGTTACGGCGCAACGGTGCTGCCCGGAGTGCGCATCGGTCACGGCGCCATCGTCGGCGCCGGTTCCGTGGTGACCTCCGACGTCCCGGACTACGGCATCGTCGGCGGCAATCCCGCCCGGCTCATCCGCCACCGCTACAGCGCGGCCGACATCGACCGCCTGCTGGCCCTCGCCTGGTGGGACTGGCCGCTCGCGCACATCGACGAGCACGTCCGCACGATCATGTCCGGCACTGTCGACGACCTGGAGAAAGCGGCACCCGCACAGCCCTCCCGAACCGAGTAACCGCATGCCCGAATCACCCACCCCCATCTCTCGAACAGCGGAAGACACTGAGACTCAGTGGCATTCGGCCGAGGTCACCGACGCAGCGATGCCAATCAGAAACATTGGGCGTGGAGTATTACGGTCGTGGAATCGCTCCCACCCAAACACCTCCTGCTCGAGGCCTGCCGGGGTCTGACCTACGACGGTCACCCCGTGCTGAAATGCGCGTGGCGCCTCAGCGAATTGCACGAGCAGAGACTGTCCGCCGCGCCCGGGCCGACCCTGGACATCGATCGCGATCGGGCCCAACTGGTTTCCGATATCGATCGCTGGGTCGCCACCGAATTACCCCGGGCACACGGCGGCGCACGCATGCACACCGAAACGGTCGGCACGGTGATCGACCGGCTAGCCCAGTTCTCCGCATTGGCCTATCTGACGCTGACGCACGAACCGGAATACGTCATGCACGACGCCTGGCGGCGGCTGTCGGAATTGGCGGTGGCCTACGACCATCTGGCCGGCGAGGTGACCGCCGGCCTGTGCCGGTTGCCGGATCTCAGCGGTCACCGCGAAGAGGAATGAACCACCGGCCGAACGGCGGCGCGGGCGAGGGACCGACGCCGCCGATGGCTGATGAGCGGATCAGGGCAGTCGATCCGCATCGGGCGACCCGACACACCGATCCTGCGCCGACATCCTCGAGATAGCCCCGGATGTTCCTGTGAAACGGCTGGCAAGCCGACGCCTCCCGTCAGGCGGTCGCCCCCACCTCCGGCCCGGCGGGCATCAACGCGCGCACGGCGTCGATCGTGTCGGCCTGCGCGGGCTCCTTGTCCGGCCGATACCGCACCACCCGCGCGAACCGCAGTGCCACGCCGCCGGGATAGCGCGTGCTGGTCTGCACCCCGTCGAGGGCGATCTCGACGACCAACTCCGGCCACAGATAGACGGTGTGGCCGTCGCGGGCGCGCTCGTGGCGCGGAAATTCCGCGGTCTGCCACTGCAGCAGCGCGTCGGTGAGCCCCTTGAAGGTCTTGCCGACCATGATCGGATCGCCCCCGTGCGGATCGCGCGCGCCCAGGTGCAGATTCGACAGGTAGCCGGTGCGGCGGCCGTATCCCCATTCGGCGCCGAGCACCACCAGGTCGAGGGTGTGCGCCGGTTTGATCTTCTGCCACGCCCGGCCGCGGCGTCCGGCCGCATACGGTGCGGACAGCGATTTGATCATGATGCCCTCGTGCCCCGCGGCGAGCGCACCGTCGAAGTATTCGGCGACGGCCTCGGGCTCCGGATCGATCAGCGCCGGAATCATCTGCGCGCCCGCCACTTTCGCCAACGCCACGCGCCGCTCACGCAGCGGGGCATCGAGCAGATCCCGGCCGTCCAGGTGCAGGCAGTCGAAGAAGTACGGATGCAACAGCAGTTCCCTGGTCGAGTTCACCGTCAGTCGCGGCTCCTCCGAGGCCGGGTCGGCGGCGAACCGGCTCATCGTCTCCTGAAACGGACGCGGTCGGCCGGAGTCCGTGAGCGCCAGCGTCTCGCCGTCGAGAACCACACTGTCACAAGGTAATTCGGAGACCAGCTGCACCAGCTCCGGCACGCCGGAGGTGATGTCGCGCAGCGTGCGCGTGAACACCCAGACCTGAGAGCCCTTGCGATGCACCTGAATCCGCGCACCGTCGAGTTTGTGCTCCACGCTCACGTCACCCTCGAATTCACCGAGCACATCGTCGAGTGTGGCGCCGGGCGAGGCCAGCATCGGCTGAATCGGACGGCCGACCTCGAGCCGGAATTCCGACAGCGCCTCCGCGCCGCCGGCGATGGCCGCGGCGGCGGTCACCGGCAGGCGGCCGGAGAGCATATAGGCCCGGCGCACCAGCTCGGACGGCACGTCGGCCGCCTGGGCCACCGCCTCGGCGACGATCGCGGTCAGCGCGCCCTGGCGCAGCTCACCGGTCAGCAGGCGAATCAAGAAGGCGCGTTCGTCGCCGGTCGCCCGAGCGAGCAGGGCGGTGAGTAGTTCCCGCCGCCGCGCGACCGATCCGGATCCGGCGACGGCCGCCAATTCCGTCAGCGCCTGATCGACCGCGGCGACGGTGAGCGTCGATTCGAGCGCGGGCTCCACCTCGATGCCGGCGACCGTACGCCAGCCCGCGCCCAGCCTGCCCTGCGGTAGCTCACCGGATATCCACGCGACGACCGGCATCAATTCGTCCGATTCGGCCCGGCCCAGTAGTTCGGCCAGACCCGCGATCTTGACCTTGCGCGACGCCGATGCCCGCACCGATTCCGACGCCGCGACCACATCCGAAAGCAGCACGGACTCGACGGTAGCCGCTCGGTGTGACATATAGCTCGAGTCCACTGCTAATTCTCCATTGGCAGCTTTGCGAAAGGTCCATAGTCTGGGCATATGGCCAAGACTTACGTCGGGGCGCGACTGCGACAGCTGCGCACCGAACGGGGGCTGAGCCAGATCTCGCTCGCCAAGAAGCTGGAGATCTCGGCGAGCTACCTCAACCAGATCGAACACGACGTGCGTCCGCTCACGGTACCGGTACTGCTGCGGATCAGTGAGGTGTTCGGCGTAGACACCAGTTTTTTCGCCTCCCAGGACGACACTCGCCTGATCGCCGAGCTGCAAGAGGTGGTGATGGACACCGAACTCGGCATCGAGGCCGATGCGCAGGAGATCGCCGATATGGTCTCGGCCCATCCCAGCCTGGCCCGGGCGCTGGTGAATATGCACCGCCGCTACCGCAACACGACCGCGCAGCTGGCCGCGGCCACCGAGGACCGCTTCTCCGACGGCAGCGGCTCGGGCGCCATCTCCCGTCCGCACGAGGAGGTGCGCGACTTCTTCTATCAGCGCCAGAACTACATCCACGAATTGGATACCGCCGCAGAGGAATTGGCGACCCGCATGCGGTTGCACGGCGGTGATCTGCGACGCGAGCTCACCCGCCGGCTCACCACCGGATACGGCGTGCAGATCGTGGAGCGGATCGACCTGGGCGAGGGTGTGCTGCACCGCTACGACCCCGAGGCCCGCAAGCTCGAGATCGCCCCGCATCTGTCGGGCGGTCAGCGCGTGTTCAAACTGGCCACGGAACTGGCATATCTGGAATGCGGTGATCTGATCGACAAATTGGTCGAAGAGGGCAATTTCGCCTCCGAGGACACCCGTACGCTCGCGAAACTCGGCCTCGCCAACTACTTCGCCGCGGCCACGGTGCTGCCGTACTCGCATTTCCACGAGGTGGCCGAGGATTTCCGCTACGACATCGAGCGGCTGTCGGCGTTCTTCGCGCAGAGTTACGAAACGATCTGCCACCGGCTCTCCACCCTGCAGCGGCCCAAACTGCGCGGGGTGCCCTTCTCGTTCGTCCGCGTGGATCGCGCGGGAAACATGTCGAAACGCCAGTCCGCCACCGGATTCCACTTCTCCTCCGCGGGCGGGACCTGCCCGCTGTGGAATGTGTACGAGACCTTCGCCTATCCCGGCCGGATCATGACCCAGATCGCCCAGATGCCCGACGGCCGCAAATATCTGTGGATCGCGCGCACGGTCGAGCGGCGCGCCACCCGCTACGGGCAGCCCAGCAAGACCTTCGCCATCGGCCTGGGCTGCGAATTGCGCCACGCCGGACGCGTGGTCTACGCCGACGGCCTGGACCTCACCGATCCCCAGGCCACCCCGATCGGCG
This sequence comes from Nocardia sp. 852002-20019_SCH5090214, assembly GCF_001665865.1. Classification (NCBI taxonomy): domain Bacteria; kingdom Bacillati; phylum Actinomycetota; class Actinomycetes; order Mycobacteriales; family Nocardiaceae; genus Nocardia; species Nocardia sp. 852002-20019_SCH5090214. The sequence continues at coordinate 6,402 of NZ_LZMK01000190.1, forward strand.
CCGGCTGCCGTGTCTGCGAACGCGCCAACTGTCCGCAGCGCGCGTTCCCGCCGCTGGGCAAGTCCCTGGATATCAGCGAGCACCGCAGCTCGATCTCCCCGTACGTCCTGCGCTGAGCGGACGGCCACCGAACTCCGGCATATTTCGCGCGGGTCGGGCGATGTCCCGATTCAGTGGATACCTGGCCCACAGCGAGGGGCGAGGCCACGGCGAGTGATCGAGACTCGAGGAGCCGCGATCCGATCCTCCAGAGGAGCATGTCCATGACCACGAAGCCGACCATCGTCCTCGTCCACGGCGCTTTCGCCGATTCCTCGAGTTGGAACGGCGTCATCACACGCCTGCGCGCCGAGGGCTACCCCGTGCTGGCCGCCGCCAACCCCTTGCGCGGACTCGACACCGATGCCGCCTACGTGGCTTCGGTCCTCGACACCGTCGAGGGCCCGATCGTTCTGGCGGGTCATTCGTACGGCGGCAGCGTCATCACCGTCGCCGCGCACGACAAGCCCGCGGTCACGGCCCTGGTCTACGTCGCGGCCTTCATTCCCGCGGAGGGCGAGAACGCCCTGGAGCTGACCGGCAAGTTCCCCGGTTCCACGCTCGCACCCACCACCGTCGCCCATCCGCTTCCCGGGGCGGCGGGCACCGAACTGCACATCCGCCAGGACGAATTCCCCGCCCAGTTCGCCGCCGACGTGCCGGCCGACGTCGCCGCGACGATGGCGATCACCCAGCGCCCGGTCGCGCTCGCCGCGCTCGAGCAGCCGGCTTCGGTAGCCGCATGGCGCGCCGTCCCGGCCTATTCCCTGGTCACCACCGAAGACAAGAACATCCCCGTGGAGTCGCAGCGGTTCATGTCCGAACGGGCGGGCGCGCACACCGTCGAAGTCCAGGCGTCGCACGCGGTTTCCGTATCCGACCCCAGCGCCGTGGCCGACCTGATCCTGCTCGCCGCTCAGCGGTGATATGCCCCGGGCCGACAGCCGGAATCTGTCGGCCCGGCCCCCGCGGAGCTCGCCGAGACCGCAGGTACGCGCGACGGTCCAGCGAGGCAGCCACCGGTGCGCGTCATTTTTGTTAGCGTGGGGCATGGTGTCGACGGAGCCGCGGATCGCACCCGGTCGCCTGCGCGAACTGGGCCCGGTGAATTGGGTTGTCTGGCAGGTGCTTTCCCGCGCGGCGGGTACCGACGACGCCCACCTGTTCAGCACGCTCGGCCGCACCGGTGGCCTGTTCCGCGGCTGGCTGCACTTCTCCGGCCGGTTGATGCCCGGCGGCAAACTGTCGCGTTACGAGACCGAACTGGTCATCCTGCGCGTCGCACATCTGCGGAACTGCGAATACGAGACCGACCACCACATCCGCCTGGGCAAACGCGCCGGTGTCACCAAGGACATCCTGGCGCGCCTGCGCACCGGGCCCGAAGCCGAGGGCTGGTCGGACAAGGAACGCGCGCTGCTCACCGCTGTGGACCAACTGGTCACTACTCGCGACGTCGACGATGCCGCCTGGTCGGCCCTGGCGCAGCACTACGACGAGAAGCGCCTCATCGAAATCGTCCTGCTGGCAAACCAATACGAAGGTCTGGCCAGCACCATCACCACCCTTCGGATCCAGACCGACCACTGAGCCGGACGGACTCGGCGGGTCAGTCGGACGCCTCGGACCGTTCGACGAGGACGGCCAGGCCGTCCAGGACGCGCGCCAGACCGAAATTCCAGGCGTGCTCGGCGCTGTAGGCGCTGTCGTGAGCCTGTCCGGCGGCCGAGCCGACCCGCGCGGCCAGCGGATAACGCTGCGGATCGAAGACCTGTTCCAGGACCGGGGCCGTGCGTTCCCACCATTCGCGATCCGACAGCCCGCTGTCGGCGGCCGCACGATCGGTATCGATCGCGATGCGCGCCACCGCGGTGACGAAGCCGAGCAGGTAGGTCAACGCCGCGTCCATCTCGACATCGCTCAGTCCGAGCCCGTCGAAGGCGCTCAGTTCGTGGTCGTATTTCGCGGCGAGGCCCGGACCCAGCGGTGGCCGGGTGGTCGGCACCGCGGCCACCCAGCGGTGGCGGGCGAGCATCGAGCGATTGTCCTGCGCGACGGCGCATACGCGTTCGCGCCACGACTTTCCGGTCAGGTCCGTGCGCGGCATCCGGCCGTAGACCGCATCGAGCATGAGGTCGAGCAGCTCGGCCTTACCGGGCACGTAGGTATAGGTGGCCATCGGAGTCAGCCCGAGTTTCGCGGCGACCGCCCGCATCGTCAGCGCCTCCAGCCCCTCGGCATCGGCGATATCCACCGCCGCCGCCACGACCTCGTCGACGCTGCTGCGCTGTCTGGGGCCGCGCCCGGACGCGCGGCCCGGCTGCCGCCAGAGCAACTCCAGCGTGCGAGCGGGATCGCCGGCGCTGGATCGCTCACCGGCGACGCGCGCCCGGCGGGGCCGCTGCTCGGCCGAATTCTCTCGCACCCGATCTCCCGGTCTCGCCTGCCGTGCCGCCGCGGTTCGGCGTCGTGCGCATCGTATCGAGTCGCGCGCGCGGCGGGAATAACTCTCTACCATGTACAGTCTACTTAGTAGAGAATTATCGGATCGCGCGGCACCGTGCCGCGCGCCCGCCCCGAGGAGGACCGTGAACATCACCGCATCCGCCGTCTCGCTCAACGTTGCCGACCCGGACGCGTCGGCGAAATTCCTCGGCACCCATTTCGGATTCACCGTCGACATGTCGGCCGACGGATTCGTCTCGCTGACCCGCCCCGACGCCGGATTCCACGTGATCTTCCTGCGCACCGGGCTGGACACGTTCAAACCGGCCCGCGTCGCGGGTGCGGCCGGCCAGGGGTTGCTGATCGTCTTCACGGTCGACGAGATCGACGCCGAATACGAGCGCGTGCGAGCCGAAGGGGTCGAGATCGTGACACCGATCGAAACCGAGCCGTGGGGCGAGCGCTATTTCCAGGCGGTCGACCCCAACGGCATCATCATTCAACTGGTCCAGTGGGTCGGCGATCCGAGCACCTACGCCGCGGGCGCGACCGGATCCTGACCCGTTCAGCGGCCGAGCGCGTCACTCAGCACCTCGGCCGCGGACGTCGACGGCCGGCCGATCAGTTTCCGCAGATCGCCGCTGGTCACATCCAGCCATCCCGCACGCAGTCCGGCATCGGAATCGGCCAGCACCCGCGCGAAATCACCGGGCACGCCGGCCTTTTCCAATCCCGCCACATACTCGTCCTGCGGCAGATCCTGATACCGCACCGGCTTGCCGGACGCCGCCGAGATCACCCGCGCCACATCGGCGAGCGACAGATGCTCGTCGCCACCGAGTTCGTAGACCTGTCCCGCATGACCGTCGGTGGTCAGAACCACCGCGGCAGCCTCGGCGTAGTCGGCTCGCGCGGCGGCGGATACCAGTCCGTCCCCGGCCGAGCCGTACAGCACGCCCGATTCCAGAGTCGCGTCGAGACCGTTCAGATAGTTCTCCCAGTACCAGCTGTTACGCAGGAAAGTATGCGGCACAGCGGATTCCGCGATCACCTCTTCGGTGCCGCGATGCTCCTGCGCGAGAATCATCGGATTCCGCTCGGCGCGGGGAATGCTGGTGTAGGCCAGCAGCTGCACCCCGGCCCGCTCGGCGGCGCGCACGACAGTGGTGTGCTGGTCGACCCGCGCACCGAATTCGTTGCCGGACACCAGCAGTAGCCGATCAACACCCGCGAGGGCGCGGTCCAGCGCTTCCGGATCGTCATAGGCGGCCTGCCGCACCTGCACACCGCGCTCGGCCAGGTCGGCGACCTTGACCGGGTCCCGGACGACCGCGACGACGGGCCCCGCATTCCTGTTCGACAGCGCCTCGACGACGAGACGGCCCAGCTGCCCACTTGCCCCGGTGACGGCGACGGTCATAACCCAACCTCCAGCTCTGGTGTACGAAACATTTGCACTAACTATTAGTTAGTACCTGATATTCCCGCACTACAGATGAAAAGTTCACTACCGCAGCGATGGGTAGCATCAAGAGCATGACGAGCCGGCAACTGCGATCGGCGGACGACGCCGATCCGACCCTGGAAGCCGACGTCTTCGCGCGCAACTGCCGCTCCCGGCCGGTGCTGCAGAATGTCGCGAGCCGCTGGGGCGCACTGGCCCTCGTCGCGCTGCGTGAAGGTCCCTACCGTTTCAGCGCGCTGCGGCGCCGGGTCGACGGCATCAGCGAACGCATGCTGTCGCAAACCCTGCAGGCCCTCGAACGCGACGGCATGATTCACCGCGAGGTCCAGCAGACCATCCCCCCGCGCGTCGAATACACCCTCACCGAACTGGGCGAACAGGTCGCCGATCAGCTGTACGGCCTGATCGCGATTCTCGAGGACAACATCGACGTCATCTCGACGGCGCAGGACATCTACCACCGCGACTGATCGCCCGGACACGAAAACGGCCCGGTACCAGGCGTATTCGCCGATACCGGGCCGTCGGCGCGGAGATCAGAAGTTGATCATGTGACCCGCGAGACCGTGGAACGCCTCCTGCAGCGCCTCGCTCAGCGTCGGGTGGGTGTGCACGTTGCGCGCGAGTTCGTTGACGGTGAGGTCCCACTTCTGGGCCAGCGTCAGCTCGGGCAGCAGCTCCGACACATCCGGGCCGATCAGGTGGCCACCGAGCAGCTCGCCGTACTTCGCGTCGGCGACCAGCTTCACGAAACCGGTCGGATCGCCCAGGCCGTGCGCCTTGCCGTTGGCGGTGAACGGGAAGGTCGCGACCTTCACGTCGTACCCCTCGTCGCGCGCCTGCTGTTCGGTGAGGCCGAAGCTGGCGACCTGCGGCTGGCAGAACGTCGCGCGCGGCATCATCCGGTAGTCGCCCAGCGGCAGCGTCTCGGCGCCCCCGATGGTCTCGGCCGCGACCACACCCATCGCCTCGGCCACGTGCGCCAGCTGCAGCTTCGCCGTGACATCGCCGATGGCGTAGATGTGCGGCACGTTGGTGCGCATATAGTCGTCGATCGCGATGGCACCGCGCTCGGTCAGCTGCACACCGGTGTTCTCCAGGCCGAAGCCTTTCACCCGCGGCGCGAAACCGACGGCCTGCAGCACCTTGTCGACGGTGACGGTCTCGACCGAACCGGACTTGTTGTCCTTGATCGAAACGGTGACCTTGGAACCGTTGTCCTCGATGGATTGCACCGAGGCACCGGTGGTGATGGTGATGCCGAGCTTCTTGTACGCCTTGGTGATCTCCTTGGAGACATCGGCGTCCTCGTTCGGCAGCGCGCGGTCGAGGAACTCCACGATCCGCACGTCCACGCCGTAGTTCTTGAGGACGTACCCGAACTCCATACCGATCGCGCCCGCGCCGACGATCAGGATCGACCCCGGCAGATCCCGGGTCAGGATCTGCTCCTCGTAGGTCACCACGTTCTGCGACAGCGAGGTGCCCGGCAGCAGCTTGGTCTCGGTGCCGGTGGCGATGATGACGTTGTCGAAGGTGACGGTTTCGGTGCCGCCGCTGCTCAGCTCGACCGAGAGGGTGTTCGCGTCGGTGAAGGTGCCCTTCCCGTCGAACTCGTCGATCTTGTTCTTCTTCATCAGGAAGTGGACGCCCTTGACCCGGCCGTCCGCGACCTTACGACTTCGGTCGAAGGCGGCACCGAAGTCGAAGCTCGCCTGTCCGGAGATACCGAACGTCTTCGCTTCCTTGGTGAAGATATGGGCCAGCTCCGCGTTGCGCAGCAGTGCCTTGGACGGAATGCACCCGACGTTCAGGCACACGCCACCCCAGTATTTCTGCTCGACGATCGCTGTTCGCAGGCCGAGTTGAGCGGCGCGGATCGCGGCGACGTAACCGCCGGGACCAGCGCCGAGAACGACGACATCGTAGTGGGAAGTCACGGGAACGAGCCTAGCGCTGTTGCCGAAAGCTCACTCATCCATCCCCCGCAGGGGTGAGAGGGCGGCCACAGCGTGCGTCTACTTCCAGACCTCTCGTGCGGCACGGGCGAAATTGCCGTGGAAGATCGCCGCGCGTTCGGAGTCGATGAAACCCCTGCGGGCCAGGACTTCGTCCAGTCCGGCGACGCCGGGCCGGGCGTCCGGGTTGTCCACATCCATCCCCAGACACGACAGTCCGAGCAGATCCTCGGGCGGCACCCACTGCAGCGGCCCCCACCGCGTGTAGTCCTCGGAGAAGTTCTCCGGCGCGGCCGCGATCTCCGCGTTGAACTGGTCTCCGTCGAAGGAGAAGTCCGAACCGATCCCGATGTGCTCGACACCGACCAGATCGGCACCGTAGGCGATGTGGTCGGCCATCGCCTCGATGCGCGCGGCCCGCCCCTCGACGCGGTTGCGGCCCAGAAAGATTCCGACGCCGTTGATCCCGATCACCCCACCGGTCGCAGCGCAGGCACGCGCCTGGTCGTCGCCGATATTGCGCGGATGCGGCCACAGCGCCGCGAAATTGGAGTGGCTGTAGATCATCGGCCCACCCGCGACCTCGGCGATCTCCAGTCCGGTCCGCCGCGAACAATGCGACCCGTCGGCGAACATCCCGACCTCACCGAGCGTGCGGATGATCGTGCGGCCGTAGGGAGTCAGGCCGCGATCGTCGGGGTCCAGGCAGCCGCCGCCGGCGGCGTTGGCGTGGTTGTAGGTCGGCAGCAGCGAACGCACGCCGAGCGAATGGAACAGCGCGATGTTGTCCGGATCGCCGTCGAGCGGCCGCGAATCCTCCAGATCGAAGGCGAGCGCGATGCGGCCCCGGGGACCGGATGTCACCTCGGTGTCGCCGACGGACTCGACGAGCCGGAAACGCCCGTCCGCCAGCGCCTTCCGGCGCAGCAGGTCAATCATGGCCAGCGCATCCTCGATCGAATGCAGTGAGTACCCCACATTCACCGACAGGTATGAGCCGGCCGGATAGCGCGTCAGTTCGGTGACATCGGCGGACGGGAGGATCGGCAGGCAGCAGTGCTGCTCCCAGAGCGGATGTGCCACCGCGGTCCTCCTTCCGGCGTCGCCGAGGCGTCCCGCAACTGTACGGAGTCGTGACCGCACGCGGCGACCGGACACGGCGGCGCGACGCACCCGCCGCACCTCTCGCCCGTCGGCGGACCGACCGGTAGGCCACAATGTGACCCATGAGCGGCGCCGAGCAAACGACCGACCCGTACCTGTGGCTGGAGGATGTCACCGGCGAACGTGCCCTGTCCTGGGCGCGGGCACACAACGAGGTGGTGATCGAACGCTTCGCCACCTCCGACCGGTTCGACGCCCTCGACCATCGCATCCTCGCCATGCTCGACACCGACACCCGCATCCCGTACCCGACGCGACGCGGACCCTGGCTCTACAACTTCTGGCGCGACGCCGAACACCCCCGCGGGCTGTGGCGGCGCACCACCTTCGACGAATATCGCGGTGACGATCCGGCCTGGGATGTGCTCATCGACCTGGACGCCCTGGCCACGGCCGAGGACGAGAACTGGGTCTGGGGCGGTGCGGCGGTGCTGCGCCCGGACCAGAAACTGGCCTTGATCAGCCTGTCCCGCGGTGGGGCCGACGCCAAGGTGGTGCGCGAATTCGATCTGACCACACGGCAATTCCGCCCGGCGGCAGCGGGCGGCTTCCACCTGCCCGAGGCCAAATCACAGGTGCGCTGGATCGATGCCGACACCGTGTACGTGGGAACGGATTTCGGCCCCGGCACGCTCACCGACTCGGGATATCCGCGGCTGGCCAAGCGCTGGCGCCGCGGCACCCCGCTGTCGGAGGCGGAAACCGTCTTCGAGGGCGAGCCGGGTGATGTGATGGTCTCGGCCGGCTACGATCGCACGCCCGGATACGAGCGCCACTACGTCGCCCGCGCCACCGACTTCTTCAACGAATCGGTCTATCTGCTGGATCCCGACGGCACGCTGCGACATATCGACGTACCCACCGACGCCTCCGAGTCCTGGTACAAGGATTGGCTGCTGGTGCAGTTGAAATCGCCGTGGGAGGTGGGCGGGCGCAGCTATCCCGCCGGCGCCCTGCTGGCCATCGACATCGACGACTTCTTCGGCGGCGCACGCGAGTTCGAGGTGGTCTTCGAACCCGACGCGCACACCTCACTGCACGGCTACGGCTGGACCGAGAACCACCTACTGCTGATCACGCTGGAGGACGTGCAGACCAAGCTGTACGTCCTGACTCCCGGCACGGCGACGGTCCCGGGCGCGGGCTGGACCCGCGAACCGCTCGCCGACACCCCGCCGATGGCGACCACCAACGTCATGAATCTGGATCCGCTGGAGAGCGGTGACGAATTCATGCTCACCACAAGCGGTTTCACCACTCCGGCGACGCTGCTGGCGGGTTCGGTGGGCAGCCCGGCGGTAGCCCTCAAGCGGGAACCGGCGTATTTCGACGCCGAGGGCATCGACACCGAGCAGTTCTTCGCGCGCTCCGACGACGGAACCATGGTGCCGTACTTCGTGATTCGCCACCGCGACCACAGGGACCGGCCCGGCCCGACCGTCGTCTCGGGCTACGGCGGCTTCGAGGTCTCCCGCACCCCCGGCTACAGCGGCGCCTCGGGAATGGGCTGGCTCGAACGCGGCGGCACCTGGGTGATGGCCAACATCCGCGGCGGCGGCGAGTACGGACCCGAATGGCACACTCAGGTGCAGAAGGCCAACCGCTACAAGGTCTACGAGGATTTCTCCTCGGTCGCGAAAGACCTCGTCGCGCGGGATATCACGACCGCGGAACAACTCGGTGCGGTCGGCGGCAGCAACGGCGGCCTGCTGATGGGCGTGATGCTGACCCGCTATCCGGAACTGTTCGGCGCCATCGTCTGCCAGGTGCCGCTGCTGGATATGAAGCGCTACCACCTGCTGCTGGCCGGCGCGTCCTGGATCGCCGAATACGGCGACCCGGACAAGCCCGAGGAGTGGCAGTACATCAGCGAGTATTCGCCCTATCAGCGCGCGATGGCGGCCGATCCGGCACGCCCGTACCCGCCGATCCTGCTCACCACCTCCACCCGCGACGACCGGGTCCATCCCGGCCACGCCCGGAAGATGGCGGCACTGCTGGAATCTCAGGGCCGGACCGTCTGGTACCACGAGAACATCGAGGGCGGGCACGGCGGCGCGGCCGACAACAAGCAGATGGCCTTCCAATCCGCGCTGATCTACGAGTTCTTCACCCAGATGCTGATCGAGCGGCGGACCACCGCCTGACCGACGCGTCCCACTCTCGAAACAGATGACCAAAGGCCTGCGGCGACCAGGGCCTTTGGGCTCTGGAGCGTGATCTATCGCACTGCCATTCTCGGTTCGGGGACCGAAAACGACAGGATTCGCAACGCGCACACCGACAGCGGTCGGGCGCCACACCGGGCCATCGAGATCGCTGTCGCGAGCGCCCTCCGAGACCTGCGCGGATCACCGGTCCCGGCCCTACCGGAACTCGTCGAACGGCTTGCCCGTCAGCGACTCACCGATTCGGCCATCTCGCCGACCACCGCGGTTCGGTAGCGGGTTCTCGAGAGGAGCACACACATCATGGATACGTTCTGGGACTACGTCTGGTACACGATTCTGGTGTTCGCCTTCGTGGCCTACCTGATCATCCTGTTCCAGATCCTGACCGATCTGTTCCGCGATCACACGGTCTCCGGCATCGCCAAGGCCGCATGGGTGATCTGCCTGGTGATATTCCCCTACATCACGGCTCTGGTCTATCTGGTCGCGCGCGGAAAGGGCATGGCCGAGCGCGCCCAGCACGCTCATGCGGAAGCCAAGCAGGCCGCCGACGACTACATCCGCCAGGTGGCGGGCAAGTCGCCCGCCGAACAGATCGCCGACGCCAAGGCCCTGCTGGACTCCGGGACGATCGACGCCACCGAGTTCGCCCAGCTGAAGGCCCGCGCGCTCGGTCACAACGGCTCCGGCACAGGCAATGCCGGACCCGGCAGCCCCCAAGGCAATGTCGACCAGGGCAGTGTCGAGCGGGGCGATCTGGCAGCCAGGTAGCGCTACCCGGCTCCGGTCCGCTCGCCGGCTGCGGTGTCGGCGTCCGGATCGGAGCCGACGGCACGCCGCGGTAGCCGGCCGGTGAAGAACAACGCGATCACGGCCAGCATCGCCGTCACCGCGAAGGCCACCTGCAACGCCAGCAGCCGGGCATCGGAATTGACCGCGACGACCGCGTCGGCGGTCGACTGATCGACTCCGGCGGCGGTGAGCGACTGTTGCAGTTGGGTATTCGACAGGAACGGCACGCCATCGGCCAGTTCGGTTCCGGCCCGCTGCGCGACCGAGGGCGGGACCGCGGGGTTGTTCTCGATCCCGCTGATCACCGAGGAGGTCAGCGTGGCGATGAGAATGGAGCCGATCAGCGCGGTGCCGAGCGAGGCGCCGAGATTCGTCGCGGTGTTCTGCAGCCCGCCGACCTCCGCACTCTGCGAATCCGGCACCGCCGATACCGTGATCGCGCCCAGTTGCGAGGAGAGGGCCCCCAGGCCCAAGCCCATGAACAACATCGGCACCGCCACCACCGCGGCATTCGCTCCGGGATCCATGCCGCCGGCCAGCAACAGAATTCCGATGATCATCGACCCCAGGCCGAGGCGCACCACCCGCCGTGGATTCGCCCGCGGCGCTAGTTTGGGAATTCCCGCGGCGGCGGCGACGAGCGCGATCGACAGCGGAAGGATGCGCACACCGGTCTCGAGCGCACTCAATTCCAGCACCACCGACAGGAACAGCGGTACCGAGAAGAACACTCCGGCCTGAACCGCGAACTGCGCGAAGAACATCGCCAACCCGCCCCCGAGCCGGCGATTGCCGAACAACCGGGGGTCGACCAGCGGCTCCCGGCCGGAACTCACCAGCCGGTTCTGCCACCGCAGGAAGGCGTACAGCACCAGCAGGCCCGCCAGGATCAACCAGATCACCGGCGACAAACCCGCGATCTCGGTACCGCCGGGGCGTGGGCGAATCCATCCCCATTCGCTGGACCGCAGTACCCCGAACACCACGGCCCCCAGCCCGACGACCGACAACACCGAACCCAGAAGGTCCAAGTGCACCCGCTGCGCCGGTACGTCTGCCACGCGGCGCAGCACCAGCAGAATCGCGACCACGACCACGACCTCGCCGAAGAACACGTACCGCCAGGACGCGAAGGTCGTCACCGCCCCGCCCACGAGCGGGCCTACGGCCACGGCCATCGCACCGGCCGCGGCCACGAGTCCGTATGCGGCGGCGCGGCGTTCGCGGGCGAAGTTCGCCGCCACCAGCGACACGATCGCCGGCATGATCAACGCCGCCCCGATGCCTTCCAGCAGCGACCAGCCCAGCAGCAGCACACCCAGATTCGGCGCCAGCCCGGTGACCAGCGAGCCCGCGCCGTAGACGACCAATCCGACGCCGAATGCCCGCCGCCGCCCGAGAATCGTCCCGACCTTGCCACCGGTGACCATCAGCGATGCCATCACCAGCGTGTACAGCGTGATGGCGGTTTGGATTCCGGTGATTGTCGTGCCGACGTCGTGGGCGACCGTCGCCATCGAGACGTTCATGACGGAACTGTCGAGGGTCATCAGGAATTGACCGGAACCCAGCACCGCCAAGACGAGTGTGGATCCGGAGGCGGCGCCCGGCCGCGTCGTCATTCCCGCCGCGCTCGTGGTCGAGCCGACGCGAGACGACGGCCGGAGCACCGGTTACGGCGGGCGACCCACCTGCGCATTCGTCTATTGAAGCACTCGCGACCCCGGAATCGGCGGTGTTCGGCTACAGGTCGCGCACCCACTTCTCGATGCGGTCGACGGTCGTTTCCGGATCGGTGATCCAGCCGTTGTGTCCCAACGGTTTCGGCTCGTGCCACGTGCTCACACGCGCCTTGGGCAGCTTCTCCAGCAGGTGTGCGGCCGAACTGCGCGGGGTGAGATCGTCGCCGTCGACGGTGATCGAGAGGACCGGCAGGGTGAGCCGCGCGATGCGCTCGTCGTAGTCGATATCGGCGCCGACCGGCACGAACCGGCCGGTGCGGGCCAGCCGCGCCCAATCGGAGATCAGCACCTTGGACTGCCGGCCGAATCCGCCGGCGGTGATTCGATCGCCCGGCCAGAAACCGGCGAGGTTCGCGGTCAGCGAGATGGCGGCCGGTCCGACCAGCATTGCGGAGCGGGCGATTCCGCCGTATCCCCGGTAGTAGGGCGTGCCGGAGGCGACGAGAATCAGCCCGCCCAGGCGACCCCGGATCCGCGCGGCGTACATGACCCCGAGCTGGCCACCCATGCTGTGCCCGAGCAGCATCGGCGTACTGTCCGGGAAACGGGTGCGCACGGCCTCGAAGATCGCCGGAAAATCGACCGACACCAGCTCGTGGTAGCCGTAGGTACTGGACGAACTCGGCTTCGGCCGGCTGTCACCGTTACCCCGCAACTCCCCGATCGCCGCATCGAATCCGCGCCGCGCCAGCTCCCGCGCGAAATCCCCGTAGTACTCGCCCGGCACACCCAGGCCCGGAATGATCACGATGACCGGGCGCGGGGCGTCCGCGGTGATGGCGTGCCGGTGCGGACCGCTCGCGGCGACGAACCGCACCGGCACCGTCGACCCGTCCGGCATCTGGATCGGAATCGTCTCCATACGCGCACGCTACCGCGAGCCACACCCCGGCCGCCGACGCCCGGCCCGCTTCTTCACCAGCTCACAAGGCCGCCCGGTGCACGAGCCGCAGGAGCCCACCGCCTCACGAGCTCACCGCTTCAGGAACCCACCGCATCCGGCTCGGCCGACCCGTCCGCGGATCGCTGACCGGTCTCCCGATCCACCACGTCCTCCGCGACATCGCCCTGCGTACCGGCGAGCCCCTCGGCCTTCGCGTCGGCGACAGACCGGCCCGCCACCTCCGCAACCATTCCCCCGTCGGCGACCGATCCTCTCGCCGCGTCGACCGATTCGTCCGCCGCGCCGCCCGCCGATTCCCTTGCCGCGTCGGCCACCGATTCCTCTGTCACGTCGGCGACCGATTCTCTCGCCGCGTCGGCCACCAACTCTTCTGCCGCGTCCGCGACCAGCGCTTCCGCCGCCACGATGGCCTCGCGTGCCGTGTCGTTCACCGCGGGTGCGCAACTACGCTCCAGCAGTTCCTCGAGCCCCAGCCGGGTCGCCACCACCACCAGCTGGTTGCCCGCGGCGAGCACCCTCTGCGCCGCGGGCTGCCATTCGAGCGTGTCGCCGACCGCCGGCTGCACCGCGATGACCCGGGTGTGCTCCGCCGATCCGAGGTCGGCGATCCGCAGCCCGATCAGCGCCGATCCCGGCTCCACCGGAACCTCCGCGACCAGCAGTGTGGCCTGGTTGATCGTCAGGGTCGCAATCACCCGCCGCTCCACCACCGCCGCGGCGAATCCGTCGGCCGCCAACTGGAAGACGCTGCGTACCACCGCCTTCCCGAGGCTGCGCTGTACCCGGTCGGCCAGGTCGTCGTCGGAGACGCGCAGCACCACCCGCAGATCGTCACGGTAGGACTGGCCGAGCATCGCGGCCTCCAGATTCACCGCGTCACTGGAGGTCAGCAGGACCAGCGCACGCGCCTTCGGCACACCTACCGCACGCAGCGTGTCCTCCCAGGTGGCCTGACCGATCACCACCGGCACCCCGAGGCTGCGAGCCAGCGCGATGCCGCGCGCGTTCTCGTCGTAGTCCAGCCCGACCACCGGTACGCCGAGGTCGCGCAACTGTTCCACCACGCGCATCCCGACATTGCCCAATCCCGCGACCACCACGTGGTTTTCCATTCGCGAGGGGTCGATCGAATATTCCGAGAGCTGCGCCCGCAGGACTCCGCCCACCACCAGCGCGGTGATCACCGGCGTCATCGCCAGCCCGGTGAAGACCACCCCCAGTTGCAGGATCTTGAACAGCGGTTCGCGCCGTGGCTCCGGCTGCGCCGCACCCGCCGAATCCAGCAGTGTTTCGTATACCGCTGTGCCCCAGCTGTTTCCGATCAACACCATCATGACGCACACGGCCGCGATGATGATCAGCATCACCAGCAGCAGCCGGATCAGATCGTGGCGGACCAGATAGCGCAGCTGATTCAGCCAACGCCGCCGCGCCCCGGGGGAGTACGGCACCCGCCCGGCCAGCGCCAGCACCCGGTCCGCCGGTGCGTGCGGAGAGCGCAACGCGATTGCGCCGGGCCCGCCGGCCAGTCCGGACACCACCCGGTCCGGCGGCGCATCACCGACCGCCGCGACATACAGCGTGCGTTCCCCCAGCCGCAGATAACCCTGCGCCTTCTCGCCGAGGGCCGCGGCGATGAACGACGGCGCGGCCATCTCCGAGATCGAGAGCACCACACAGTCGGAGAACAACCGGCGGATGCGAAAACCCAAGCCGGTGTTGAACATTCGAATGACCAGCCGAATCCGAGGGTTGAGTTCGTGCGCGCGCAGCGCGGCGTGGAAGTTCTCCACATCCGCCTGATCCACCAGGGCCAGGGCCAGCGCCCGCTCCACCCCGGCCGCGCGCAGAACGGCTTCGTCCAGGCGCTCGGCGCACAGAATCCGGACCCGGTCCAGCTTCTCCAGCTGCGGTACGTAGCTACCGTTGCGATTCGGCAGCACCGCGGTCACGGTGGCGTCGGGGAACCGGGTGGTCAGCTGCAGTGCCAGCTGATGGACGAGCGGGTTGTCGCCACAGACGACGAATGTCGGGGACTGCCCGCCCCCCGGCGAAACATGCACGTATCGATGCTAGAGCGAATCCCGTTCGGCAGCACGATGCTTCATCGATCAGGCGCTGACCGCACCCATGATGACCCGGCGCAACACCCTGATCACCTCGTCGAGAGGCCGGCGTGGCTCCGAACCGCTCCACTCGTCGACCACGTAATTCACCGCACCGATGATGGCGAGCATGCGCGTTTCGTAGTCGCCGCTGGGAATCTCGCCCTGCAGCGCCGCATCCTCGGCCGCTCCGGCCAGCAGCGCACCCCATGCGCGCCGCAGCTCCAACCGGAACTTCTCCACCTTAGGCCCGGCGCCTACCACCTCGACCAGAGCGACGCGGGCCTTGCGCGGATCGCGCCCGATGGACTCTATATAGGCGCGCACCCCGGCGTCGATGATCTCGATGGCACTGGCATCGGCATGCGCGTCCAGCGCGGCGACCACCGCGTCCCGGGATTCCCGGTCGATCTGTTCGTAGAGTTCCAGCAGCAGCGATTCGCGCCCGGTGAACTCCTCGTAGAACTGACGCGAGGAAAGTCCGGCGTCTTTGCAAATGGCTCCGACCGAGCTATTGGCGTACCCGTCTCTGGCGAACACAGTCAGTCCGGATTCCAGAAAACGCGCACGTCGCTGCCGCTGCCGGTCTTCTACGGGCTGCCCGGCGTACATCCTACCCGCGTTCGTTTCCTGTGACATTGCGCCAGACAATACCGAAGGGCCCGATTCCCTCGTCATGGATCGGGCCCTTCGCTTACACCTCCGACTGACCGCGCGTTAGCCGGAAGTTGTCTCTATGGTCGGAGCGCCGATGCAATGACTGCGCTCTTCATGTCGCGGATGGTTTGCCAAAACGGAGGATAGTCGATAACACCTACACAACGGAAGAGTTTGAAGGAATTTTCTAGGTTTTATTTCCGCAACGATTCCATCAGGAAATAGTTGTGCCGCGCGGCGGCAGCGCGAGCGGAAGGCCGAAGCGCGGGAAGTTCTCGGCGGGCGGGAAATGCGTGAGCGACGAAATGCCATCCGGACCGCACGTCGTCACCAGAAGTCCGGTCGCCCGAAACGTCCCGTCCACCCGCCGGGAATAGCAGCCGAATGCCGGCTGCCCATTGGCGTGCACCGATTGCAGCCGGATCTGTGCCCCGTCCCGAAATGCCGGAATACCGCGGAGGAATTCGCCGATCGCCGCGCGGCCGCGGTACTCGTGGGGCCACGGCGGCATGGTCAGCCAGGCTTCGTCGGTAAGCAGCGCGACCACGGCGCCCACGTCGGCGGCCTCGAAGGCCCGCGCGAAGCGCTCGCCGAGCTTGCGTTCCGCGGGCGACTCCGGCGCCGGCCCCGGCTGCCCGCCCGTGTTGCGGGACAGCCGTTCCCGAGCGCGCTGCAGCGCGGCCTTCACGGCGATGGGAGTGAGCCCGAGCAGGTCGGCCACCTCCGCCGCACTGAATTCGAGCACGTCCCGCAGGACGAGGACGGCGGCCTGGCGCGGCGGAAGTTGTTGCAGCAGTGCGATGAACGCCAACTCGACCGAGGCCCGCGCGGTCAGCACCTGCTGCGGGTCCAGCAACGCATCCGGACACGGCTGCAACCAGCTCACCTCGCCGTGACGCGTCGGCTCCGGAGCGTCGAAGGGCAGCGGCGCGACCGGCCGGCGCAGGGCGGCCCGGCGGAAATTCAGGCACCGGTTGGTCGCGATCCGATAGAGCCAGGTGCGCACCGACGACCGCTGCTGGAATTCGCCCATCCCGCGCCAGGCCGCGAGCAGCGTCTCCTGCAACGCGTCCTCGGCGTCGTACATCGACCCCAGCATCCGGTAGCAGTGCGTACGCAACTCGGCGCGGTAGGGCTCGGTGAGCTCACGAAAGGTCCGCTCATCCACACCGCGCGCGATCGACGAGTCCGTCATCGTCCTTTCCTCACAGCACCATCCCTCACAGCCCCATCCTCACATCGGGCACCGACAACCGGTCCGTTCCCGGTCCGGCCGGTGTCTGTATCAGGGAACGATTCCATCGACCCGAGAAGAGAACGACATGATCGCCGACGACAGCCCCGCGGCCCGAGTGGCCCTCGCCTATTTCGAAGCCTGGACCGGAAAGGACATCGATCGCGCAATGAGCTACATCGCCGACGACATCGTCTGCGACGCACCCGCGGGACGCCTCGAGGGCGCGGCGGCCTACCGCGAATTCATGGAGCCCTTCACCCGAATCCTCACCGGCGCAACGATGTTCGCCGCCTTCGGGGACGAGACCACCGCGCTCGTCTGCTACGACACCGCGACCCTCCCGGTACCGAGCGCCCCCGCGGCGGAACTGGTCACCGTCGCCGACGGCCGAATCACCACCAGCCGCTTCATCTTCGACCGGCTGCCGTTCGAAGCAGCACGCGCGCACGATTCAGTTAAGTAACTACTTGACTATCAGGGTAAGGCTCCTACACTTAAGTGGGTGCTTAACCAATCCGAGCGGCTGGACCTGATCTTCCGGGCGCTCACCGACCCCACCCGCAGATATCTGCTCGAGCGGCTCGGCCGGGGACCGGCGGCAGTCAGTGCCCTGGCCGAGCCGCTGGAGATGAGCCTGGCGGCCGTTGTGCAGCATCTGCAGGTACTGCAGGACGCCGGCCTGGTGCGGTCGGAGAAGATCGGCCGGGTGCGCACCTGCCACCTGGTACCCGATGCGCTGCGGCCCGCCGAGGATTGGTTACACGCGCGGCAGACCCCCTGGGAACGCCGCCTCGACGCGCTCGGCGCCACCCTCGCCGAGCGGACCAACCCCGACCCCGAGGAGTCGTCATGACGCCCACGCATTCCCTGGTCCATTCCACCTTCACCCTCGAACGCGACTACCCCGTCACTCCCGCAACGGTTTTCGGCGCATGGGCCGAACCGGAACGGAAGGCCGAGTGGTTCAGCGCACCCGGCACCGAGCACGAACTCGACTTCCGCGTCGGAGGTCGCGAGATCGCCGCCGGTGTGCACGAGGGCAAGCGAATGACCTTCACGACCACCTACCAGGAGATCGTCTCCGGCGAGCGCATCGTCTACACCTCCACGATGGGTGTGGACGACACCGTCGTGACGGTCTCGCTCACCACGGTCGAATTCGCCGAAACCGCGGCCGGCACCCGCCTGACCCTCACCGAACACGGGGCCTATCTCGACGACCACGAAAAGCCGGAATGGCGCGAGCACGGGACGAGCGAGCAACTCGCCACCCTCGATGAACGGCTCCGGGAAATGTCGAACCGATAGAAATAGGGCTCGAAAATGGGTAAGGCCCCCAACCTGCTGGTTGGGGGCCTTACCTGAATGTATGTTCCGGCGGTGTCCTACTCTCCCACACC
>NZ_LZMK01000191.1:0-502 GCF_001665865.1 Nocardia sp. 852002-20019_SCH5090214
CGTGTGGGGCAACCGGTGGGCGCTGACCTCCGCGCTGGCCGAGGCGCTGACCTGGCACGAGAACTCCGAGATCGCGGCCGAGAAACTCGACGAGCTGCGGAACGCTTTCGCCGACCAGTGGGGTGTGGTCATCGACACCGAGCAGATGCAGGTCAGCATCAATCCCGGCTTCGACCCGATCGCTCGCCAGACCTACGTCGAAGCCTCCGCGCTGTTCGCCCGTCAAGGCGAGGTGATCGACCAGGTCGGCGGGCTGGCGCTCGACGAGTCCACCAAAACCGCGGCGACACAGGCGCTTTTGCGGTGGCGAGGCGAGAGCATCGACGAGGACCCCGCGGCCGCGCTGGCGGCTGTCGAGCAGCGGCGGGTGCAGCTGGCCGCTGATCTGGATTCCGCCGGCATCACCGGAGACGACCGCGCCCGCATCGACTTCGTCGTCGACTACCTCACCGGAGACACCCGAGACATCGACCTTCTCGCCTCGCCGGTGTGGGTCGACCCG